>CAZCKZ010000202.1:0-4027 GCA_964499395.1 uncultured Gallionella sp.
AATCTTCCAGTGCAAGTTCGAAGAACAGCGCCTCGCCCGACTTGCCCGCGAGCGCTTTTTTGCGTATCGCGTCATCGTAAAAGTCACTGTTCTTGATCGCATGCTCGAAGATGGTGGGATTGGAGGTGAGCCCCGTCACGGACAGTTCGCTGATATAGCGTGCCAGCGTCCCGCTCGTCAGCAGCCCGCGCGTGATATTGTCCAGCCAGAGACTCTGGCCGAGATCGTGCAGTTGTCGTGTGGCTTTCATTTATTACCCTCCATCAATTTGGGATTGTGCCAGCTGCCATCGCGTGCGATCAGCGCGTCGGCCTGTTTTGGTCCCCAGCTGCCGGGCCTGTATGAATGGGCCGGCAGCGTGCCGTCGAGGACCGGATCGACCACCGCCCAGGCAGCCTCGACCGCATCCTCGCGGGTGAACAGCGCGCCGTTGCCGGCCATCGCGTCGCCCAGCAGCCGCTCGTAGGGGGACTCGATGCCGGACTGTTCATCCAGCAGGTAAAGCTCGCGCTGGTCGCCGACGAATTCCTTGCCGGCACGCTTTACGCGCGCGGCGAGTGCGACCGCAGAATTGGGCGACAGCCGGAAACGCAGATAGTTGGCGCGACCCTTGGTCGGTGCCGAATCGTCGAACAGCTTTTGCGGCGGGGGCTTCAGCTCGATCAGCACTTCGGCCGCGGTGGCAGCCAGGCATTTGCCGGAGCGCAGGTACCACGGCACGCCCTGCCAGCGCCAGGAATCGACAAACAGCCGCATCGCGCAGAACGTATCGACGTTCGAATCCTTCGCGACCCCCGGCTCCATGCGGTAGCCGGCATACTGGCCACGCACCACGTCGTCGGGCTGCAGCGGACGCATCGCCTGGAACACCTTGGCCTTCTCGCTGTGCACCGCGCCGTAACCCTGGTAGGCCGGCGGCTCCATCGCCAGCAGCGCGACAATCTGGAACAGGTGATTCTGGACCACGTCGCGCAGGCAGCCTGCGCTCTCGTAGAATGCGCCGCGTCCCTTGACGCCGAAGTCTTCCGCCAGCGTGACCTGAACGCTGGCCACGCAATTGCGGTTCCAGATCGGTTCGAGGAAGGAATTCGCAAAACGGAAATAGAGGATGTTCATGATCGCCTCTTTCCCGAGATAGTGGTCGATGCGGAAGATCGAGTCTTCCTCGAACACCGACAGCGCGATCCGGTTCAGTGCGCGCGCAGAGGCAAGGTCGCGCCCGAACGGTTTTTCGACAATCACGCGCGCCTGATCGGCCAGGCCTGCGGCACCGAGACTTTTGATCACCGTCGCAAACAGCGCAGGCGGAATGGCGAGGTAATGCGCCGGACGCCGGGCGCCGCCCAGCGCCTGCCTGAGCGCGTTGAACGTGGCCGGATCGTTGTAGTCGCCGCTGACGTAGCGGAGCAGCGAAAGCAGGTGCGCCAGCGCATCCCGGTCGTCGACCTTGCCGGCCTGTCTGATGCTGTCCGCCGCGCGCTTGCGCAGCTGCGCGAGGCTCCACGTCGATGACGCAACACCGACCACCGGAACATTCAGGGCGCCGCGCCTGGCCATCGCATAAAGTGCCGGGAAGATCATTTTGTGCGCGAGATCGCCGGTCACGCCGAAAATCACCAGCGCATCGGCCGGGGTGGTGCGGCTGCCGGTGTTGCCCATCGCAGCGCTCATTTGCTTTTCTCGTGATGGCCGCCGAACTGCTTGCGCATCGCGGACAGCAGCCGGTCGGCATAGTCGGCATCGCCGCGCGATGCAAAGCGCCCGTACAGTGCGGCGCTGATCACCGGCGCCGGCACGCCCTCGTCGATGGCGGCAAGCGCGGTCCAGCGCCCCTCGCCCGAATCCGACACGCGACCGGAGAATCCGCCGAGCTCGCCATCTTCGGCCAGCGCCGCCGCCGTCAGGTCGAGCAGCCACGACGACACCACGCTGCCGCGCCGCCAGACTTCCGCGATCTGCGGCAGATCGAGCTCATACCGGTAATACTCCGGCTCGCGCATCGGTGCGGTTTCGGCATCGCTATCGTGCGTGCGGCTGCCGGCATTCGCGTTGCGCAGGATGTTCATCCCTTCGGCATAGGCGGCCATCAGGCCATACTCGATGCCATTGTGGACCATCTTCACGAAGTGGCCGGCACCGGCCGGGCCGCAGTGCAGATAGCCGTACTCCGCAGGGCCGGGTTCGCCCCGCTTGCCCGGCGTGCGCTCCGCCGCCGCGACGCCCGGCGCGATGCTCCTGAAAACCGGATCCAGATGCCCGACGACCTGTTCCTCGCCGCCTATCATCAGGCAGAAGCCGCGTTCCTCGCCGAACACGCCGCCGCTGGTGCCGCAATCGACGTAATGAATCCCGCGTGCCTGCAATTCTTTCGCCCGGCGGATATCGTCGCGATAGTAGCTGTTGCCGCCGTCGATGATGATGTCTCCGGCTTCCATGTGCCCTGCCAGTTCCGCGATGGCCTCGCCGGTGACGCCGGCGGGCAGCATCAGCCAGACCGCGCGGGGCTTGGGCAGCTTCGCGACCAGTTCCTCGACCGACGCGGCGCCTTCAATTGCGCCCGCCGCGAGTTTTCCGACTGCATCGGGATTCACGTCGTAAACGACCGTGTGATGGCCCGCCCTGTTCAAACGCCGTACCAGGCCGGCGCCCATTCTTCCCAATCCGATCATGCCCAGGTGCATCGTGAGTCTCCTTGTTATTATTGGCTGCGGCACGAGTCACGCGGACTCCGTCATTTCTGCACAATTACGCCGTACATTACGCTCCGCCGATTGCCCGCAGGCGCGCCTTCAGCGTATCGATTTCTTCGAGCAGCTGCAGCGCCAGTGCGGCGCCGGCCACATCGATATCGAGATCCCGCTGCAAGCGCAGTGCCATCCGTGCGCGGTGCAGGCTGGCTCCGCCGAAACGCCAGCGGGTAGGTTCACGGCCCTGCGGTTCCAGCACACCGACATCCACCAGTGCGATGATCTGTTCGTCCCGGACTGCGCAGGCAAGGCACAGATCGTCCAGCGTCAGGCCGGTTTGTTCTTCGAGTATGCATATGGAATATTGCGGCAGGTCATTTTCATTGTTCATTTCTCACACTCCCAGTTTGGTGCGTGGATTGAAATTAAGTTCCTTTTCCATTTTCCGGTACAGCGCTTTTGCCGATTCGCTGTCTGCGGGCGGCAGTGCAATCGCGAGAATCGCATAGCAATCGCCGGGCGGGTTGCCCGGCAGGCCGCGTCCCTTCAGCCGCATTTTGCGACCGGACACGGAACCTTCCGGTATTTTGAGTTCCACGATGCCGCCGGGTGTTGGCACTTTTACGGTTGCGCCCAGTGCCGCTTCCCATGGCGTCACCGGCAAGTCGAGATTGAGATCGCGGCCATCGACCCGATAGAACGGGTGCGGCTGGAATTCGACCTCTAGGTACAAATCACCGGCCTGTCCGCTCCCGATGCCGGGACTGCCCTGACCGCTGAGGCGAATATGCTGGCCTTCACGGATACCTTTCGGGATGGTTACGTTCAGCACCCGCTCCTTGGTGATGACATGACCCTGCGCGTCTACCGAGGGAACACGCAGCGTGATGGTGCGGGTTGCACCATGATAAGCGTCTTCCAGATCGATGCGCACCCTGGCATGGTGGTCTTCGCCCCTGGCGCGGTATGCAGCGCGGCCTTGTCCGCCCGCAGCGAAGTCGCGCCCGAACAGCGAGGAGAAAAAGTCGCTGTAGCCGCCGTCGCCGCCCCCGAAACCGCCGCCGCTGAACTCGAAGCCGGTATTCCAGTCCGGCGGCGGGCGAAACTCCTGCCCGCCTTTCCAGTTGGCGCCGAGCTGATCGTATGCCGCGCGTTTCTCGGGATCCTTCAGCACTTCGTAGGCCTCGCCGAGTTCCTTGAAGCGCGCTTCGGCATTGGCCTCCTTGCTGACATCCGGATGGTACTTGCGTGCCAGCTTGCGGTAGGTGCGCTTGATCTCATCCTGGGTCGCATCGCGCGCGACCCCCATGATCTTGTAATAATCCTTGAATTCCATATAC
>CAZCKZ010000203.1:0-3991 GCA_964499395.1 uncultured Gallionella sp.
GCTGGGTAAAAAATGAAAATCTATATCATTGATAGTATCGATGCAAGGCAGGTAAATGATGGCGGTTAGACGATCTGGATGTTGGATGCCTGCTTGCCCTTGGAGCCTTGTGTCACTTCAAAACTGATCTTCTGGCCTTCCTTGAGTGACTTGAAACCGCCCATGTTGATTGCAGAATAGTGCGCGAACAAATCCGCGCTGCCGTCATCGGGAGTGATAAAACCGAAACCCTTTGCATCGTTAAACCATTTAACTGTACCGGTTGCCATAATTCTTCCTTTCAAGAAAACGGGAAAATGCTCCAGTGAGCCTGGGCATGCTTAAAATATCCTTACTGTGTTCCTGCTTCGTCTGCACTGACCCTGGACGGGACGCAAGGCGTTGTACTAACGCTTTTGTCAGCGCTGGGGCTCCCGCCATTTCGCATGGGAAGCAGAATCAAATCCGATTACGACATCACTTTCCCTGGCTGGGTTCATTTCGCAATCCTTTTATTTCGTGCTCTCTGAATGATGACTGGAAGAAAATTTAATTATCCAAGACACAAGTTACAGTGTCATTGCAAATGAATATATACGTGCGTACACGTATCGTGCCAGGAATGGCAGTATTCGGCGGTTTCGGGTACATAATGCAAAAGCAGGAGGATGATTGAGTCTGAATTTGCTTTCCCGGTCGCCCGCGACAGGGACCGGAGAGAACCTTGCGAAGGCGGATTCCGAAGCGACGATTTCATCCCGTATGGAGTAGTATGCTCATACAAGCGAGGCAACCAGACGTTGGAAAAGCGAGCATGACGAAAAGCAAAATCACGAAGAAAGCCCAACCCCGAACCCCGGCGTCACCGGGCAGCCCTGTCGCCTCGGCAGAAAATGTTTCCGGCACATTCCCCATTGCCGGCCTGGGCGCTTCCGCCGGCGGACTGGAGGCACTCGAGCAGTTTTTTCGTCATGCTCCGTCCGACAGTGGCATGGCCTTCGTGCTGGTATCCCATCTCGACCCAAGCCACGCCAGCATTCTTACCGAAATACTGCAACGCACCACCGCGATGCCGGTGGTTGAGGCGCAGGACCAGATGAAGGTGATGCCCAACAGTGTTTACGTGATCCCGCCCAACCGCGACATGGCAATCTTTCATGGCGCGCTGCAACTGAGCGTGCCGGAACAACCGCGCGGGCAGCGCATGCCGATTGATGCCTTTCTGCGTTCATTGGCGGAGGATCAGGGCGAACAGGCTATCGGCATCATTCTCTCCGGCACCGGCACCGACGGCACGCTGGGGCTGCGCGCGATACTTGGCATGGGCGGTATCTCACTGGTGCAGGATCCGGCCACGGCCAAATACGACGGCATGCCGAACAGCGCCATCCAGGCCGGTTACGCCACGCATGTCCTGCCGGTGGAAAAAATGCCGGAAATGTTGCAGTCCGGCAGGAGTGCCTTGCACCAGCCGCCGCTCGCTCCGGAACTTGTAATCAGCGGGATGAATCGCATCCTGATGCAGTTGCGCAGCGCCACCGGCCACGATTTTTCCCAATACAAGAAGAGCACCATCGGCCGCCGCATCGAACGGCGCATGTCCATGCACAATATCGAGGACAGGGAAGTCTATGCGCGTTACCTCAAGGAACATCCGGCCGAGATCAAGTTGCTGTTCAAGGAACTACTGATCAACGTCACCAATTTTTTCCGCGACCCGGAGGCTTTCGCCGCGCTGAAGCAGTATATTCTGCCGCAACTGTTCGCTGACAAGCCGGAAGACTATGTGTTCCGTGTCTGGGTGGCAGGATGCGCCACCGGCGAGGAAGCGTATTCCATCGCCATCCTGCTGCGCGAATTCATGAACGAAACACATCGGGAATTCAAGATACAACTGTATGCCACCGATCTCGATGAGGATGCCATCGCGGTGGCACGCGCCGGGATTTATCCTCCAAATATCGTCCAGGATGTCCAGCCGGAGCGGCTGCGTCATTTCTTCGTCAAGGAGGACACGGGCTACCGCGTAAAGAAGAATATCCGCGAGATGGTGGTTTTCGCCACCCAGAACATCATCAAGGATCCGCCATTCACCAAGCTCGATCTGCTCAGCTGCCGCAACCTGATGATTTACCTGGAGCCGGAACTTCAGAACCGTCTCATCCCTGCTTTTCACTATGCGCTGAAGCCGGGCGGCGTGCTGTTCCTCTCCCCCTCCGAGAGCATTGGCAATTATCCGGAACTGTTCGCCCCGCTCAACCGCAAGTGGAAGTTCTACCGCGCCACCGGCTCCATCGCCTCCACCCGCGCGGTGATGTCCGGCGGGCTGGTTTGGACCGGCAATCCAAACACGAAAGCGCCAAACGATGCGGTCAAAAAGATCAAGGAAACCAATTTTGCCGAACTGACCAGGCGGGTGCTGCTACAGTCCTACGCGCCGGCTTCGGTGGTGACCGACGAAAATGGAAACATACTTTACGTTCATGGCGAAACCGGAAAATACCTGCGTCCGGCACCCGGCCAGGCAACGCTCAATATCGTCGATATGGCGCGTGAAAATTTGCAAATGGAATTGCGCGTCGCCATGAACAGTGCCGGCCAGGGTGTTCCCACCCTGAATAAAGAGGTGCCGGTCAATAGTGGCGGCGATTTCCAGACCGTGAGTTTCAGCGTGCGTCCGATGCCCGCCCCGGATGCCGGCGAAAAATTGCTGCTGATAAGCTTTCAGGACATCGCACGTCCGCCCCCCCGCAAGCTTCATCGCGGCAAAGGCGTCGCCCAGGAAAACGGTGAACTGCGGCGCGTTGAGGGACTGGAACGTGAACTGGCCTACACCAAGGAAAATCTGCACGCCACCATCGAGGAGCAGCAAGCCTCCAATGAAGAGCTCAAATCGACCAACGAGGAATTGCAGTCCACCAACGAGGAACTGCAATCCACCAATGAAGAACTGGAAACCTCCAAAGAGGAACTGCAATCCGTCAATGAAGAGCTGATCACGGTGAATGCCGAGTTGCAAGCCAAGATCGAGCAACTGGCCGACATGCAGAACGACATGAAGAACCTGCTCGACAATATCAACATCGGCACCATATTCCTCGACCAGCATCTGCGCATCAAACGCTATACCCGCGAGGCGGCGCAGGCCTATCGTCTGGTTGCCACCGATGTTGGCCGCCCGCTGGGCGACATCAAATCAAATATCGCAGGCGAGGATCTGCTTGCCGATGCACAGGCGGTGCTGGATACGCTGGCATCCTTCGAGCGCAAGGTGCGCACCGCCGGCGGCGCATGGTATCTGGCGCGCATCCAGCCCTACCGCACGCTGGACAACGTGATCGACGGGGTGGTGCTGACCTTCAACGATATCAGCCAACTCGTCAAGACCGAGGCGGCCGTGAATGAAGCGCGCAAACTGGCCGAAGGGATCGTCGACACGGTGCGTGGGCCGCTTATCGTGCTGGGCGATGACTTGCGTGTGGTCACTGCCAGCCGATCTTTCTACCGCTACTTCCAGGCCACTGCGGAAGATACCGTGGGCCGCCCGATTTATGAACTGGGGAATCATCAGTGGAATATTCCGGAATTGCGCAATCTGCTGGAGAACATCCTGCCGGGCAATGAGAGTTTTGAAAGCTATATGGTGGAGCATGACTTTCCCGGCATCGGCCACCGCAAGCTGTTGCTCAATGCGCGCCGCATCGTCGGAGAGTCCGGCAGCAAGCAGATGATCCTGCTGGCGATGGAGGAAACGGCATGAGCAAAATTCCCGGCGAGAAAATCCCGCTGAGGGCTGAAGCCGAGGCGAAACTTGCCCAAGCCCGTAAGCCGGAGATTCCCGGCCGAACTGGCCAGGAACTTCTGCACGAACTCCAGGTTTACCAGATCGAACTGGAAATGCAGAACGAAACATTGCGTCAGACCCAGACTGCGTTGGAGGAATCACGTGACCGCTTCATGAATCTCTATGAATTTGCTCCCGTTGGTTATCTTACCCTCACCGAAGCAGGGC
>CAZCKZ010000204.1:0-3964 GCA_964499395.1 uncultured Gallionella sp.
GTGTCGGCGAAGGTGCCGTCCATGTCGAACAGAACTGCTTTGATCACGATCAGTCCTTGCGACAGGCGATCATGTAGTTCACGTTGGTATCTTTTCCTAACGAATACACTTTGGTCAGCGGGTTGTAGCTCATGCCGATCAGGTCGGACAGGTTCAGTCCGGCATTGCGGCAGGACTGCGCCAGTTCGGAAGGCTTGATGAATTTGGCGTAATCATGTGTGCCGCGCGGCAGCATGTTCAATATGTATTCGGCACCGACCACGGCGAGCAGATAGGATTTTGGGTTGCGATTCAGCGTGGAAAAAAATACCCAGCCGCCCGGTTTGACCAGCTTGGCGCAAGCTGCGATCACGCTGCCCGGGTCGGGTACGTGCTCGAGCATTTCCAGGCAGGTGACCACATCGTAGTGTCCGGGCTGTTCAACTGCCAGTTCTTCCACTGCGACCTTGCGGTAATTTACCTGTTTGCCGCTTTCCAGCAGGTGCAGCCTGGCAACCTGCAGGGCTTTGTCGGACAGGTCGATGCCGGTGACATCGGCATTCAGTCCCGCCATGCTTTCCGACAAAATGCCGCCGCCGCAGCCTACATCCAGCACGGTCTTCCCGGCCAGGCCGGCGTGGCGGTCAATGTAATCCAGGCGCAGCGGGTTGATGTCGTGCAGCGGTTTGAATTCGCTGTTGGGGTCCCACCATTTGTGGGCCAGTTGCGAGAATTTTTCCAGTTCGACGGGGTCGGCGTTGGTCATGGCCTGTAGATGTCTGATATTGATCGATGAGGCTGCGACTCTAACAAAACTCCAGGCATTAGCCAAATAGAAGGGCATGTCGTCCGGATGGCTTAGAGCAGTGCCTCTGTGCTAAAATGCTTGCTTTGATTATCGCCCCGGCGGCCAGCCGGTTTGATGGTTCTTGCAACAACATTTGGGTCATCCATGGAACAACAATTCGCCAAAGAAACACACCCCGTCAGTCTTGAAGAGGAGATGCGCAAGTCCTATCTGGACTACGCGATGAGCGTCATCGTCGGGCGCGCGTTGCCGGATGTGCGCGACGGCCTGAAGCCGGTGCACCGGCGCGTGCTGTTCGCGATGCACGAGCTGTCCAACGACTGGAACAAGGCTTACAAGAAGTCTGCGCGTATCGTCGGTGACGTGATTGGTAAGTATCATCCGCACGGCGATACCGCGGTGTACGACACGATTGTGCGCATGGCGCAGGACTTTTCGCTGCGTTACCCGCTGGTGGACGGGCAGGGCAACTTCGGTTCGGTGGACGGCGACAATGCGGCGGCGATGCGTTACACCGAAATCCGCATGGCCAGGATCGCCCATGAACTGCTCGCCGATCTGGACAAGGAAACGGTCGACTTCGGGCCGAACTACGATGGTTCCGAGCACGAGCCGCTGGTGTTCCCTTCGCGCTTCCCGAACCTGCTGGTAAACGGTTCATCCGGTATCGCAGTGGGCATGGCGACCAATATTCCGCCGCACAACATGACCGAAGTGGTGAACGCCTGTCTCGCGCTGCTGAAAAATCCGGATATGGATGTCGAACAGCTGATCGAATACGTGCCTGCGCCGGATTTTCCGACTGCGGGTTTCATCTACGGTCTGGGCGGCGTGAAAGAGGGTTACCGTACCGGACGCGGTCGCGTAATCATGCGAGGACGCACCCATTTCGAGGATATCGGCAAAGGCGAGCGCCAGGCCATCATCATCGATGAGCTGCCCTATCAGGTGAACAAGGCCAACCTGCTGATCAAGATCGGCGAACTGGTGCGCGAGAAGCGCCTGGAAGGCATCTCCGAGATACGCGACGAGTCGGACAAGTCCGGGATGCGCGCGGTGATCGAACTGAAGCGCGGCGAGAACGCCGATGTGATCCTGAACAAGCTTTACAAGGACACCCAGTTGCAGGACAGCTTCGGCATCAACATGGTCGCGATCATCGACGGCCAGCCCAGGCTGCTCAACCTCAAGGAAGTGATCGATGCGTTCCTGCGCCATCGCCGCGAAGTCGTCACGCGCCGCACCATTTTCGAATTGCGCAAGGCGCGCGAGCGCGGACATATCCTGGAAGGTCTGGCTGTCGCGCTGTCCAATGTGGACGAAATCATTGCGCTGATCAAGGCGGCTGCAACCCCGGCCGAAGCCAAGCGCGGACTGATGGCCCGCGGCTGGCGCTCGTCGCTGGTGGAAGACATGCTCAGCCGCGTCAGCGACGCGTCGCGCCCGGATGGGCTGCTGCCCGAATACGGTCTGGTCGGCACGGGCGATACGACCAGCTATCACTTGTCGGACGCGCAGGCGCAGGCGATATTGGAGCTGCGCCTGCAGCGCCTGACCGGCCTGGAGCAGGACAAGATCGTCGGCGAATATCGCGATGTGATGGACAAGATCACCGACCTGCTCGACATCCTTGCCAAGCCGGAGCGCGTCACGCAAATCATCCATGACGAGCTGGCGGCGGTGAAATCCCAGTTTGGCGACAAGCGCCGCAGCGAGATCATCACGCACACCCAGGATATGAGCATGGAAGACCTGATCGCGCCGCAGGACGTGGTGGTCACCCTGTCGCATGGCGGCTATATGAAATCGCAGCCGCTGGACGAATATAAAGCCCAGAAGCGCGGCGGACGCGGCAAGCAGGCAACGGCGACCAAGGAAGACGATTTCATCGACAGCCTGTTTATCGCCAACACCCATAATTACATTTTGTGTTTCTCCAATCGCGGCCGGGTATATTGGCTCAAGGTCTATGAAGTGCCGCAGGGCAGCCGCATCTCGCGCGGCAAACCGATCGTGAACCTGCTGCCGCTGGAAAACGGCGAGAAGATCAATGCGATCCTGCCGGTAAGCGAATTCGTCGCGGACAAGTATGTGTTCTTCGCCACCACGAACGGCACGGTGAAAAAGACCTCGCTGACCGATTTCTCGCGCCCGATGAAGCGCGGCATCATCGCGATCAATCTGGACGACGATGACCATCTGATCGGGGTCGCGCTTACCGACGGCAAGCATGATGTGATGCTGTTTTCGAATGCCGGCAAGGCGGTGCGCTTCGACGAGAACGATGTGCGCCCGACCGGGCGCGCATCGCGCGGTGTACGCGGCATGAAACTGGCTGACAAGCAGCAGGTGATCTCCTTGCTGGTGGCCGAGAATGAGCAACAGAGCGTGTTGACCGCGACTGAAAACGGCTACGGCAAGCGCAGTCCCATCGTCGAGTACACCCGCCACGGCCGCGGCACGCAGGGCATGATTGCGATCAAGACTTCCGAACGCAACGGCAAGGTGGTCGCCGCGACACTGGTGGAAGACGATGACGAGATCATGCTGATCGGCACCAGCGGCGTGCTGATCCGCACCCGTGTCAAGGAAATACGCGAGATGGGCCGCACCGCCCAGGGCGTCACGCTGATGAATGTTGAGGAGGGTGAGAAGCTGGCCGGTTTGAGCCGCATCGCCGAACCGGAAGAAGAGGAATAATAACGGGAAGGGAGAAAGGTTAAGGGGGAAGGGCGCGCGCGGGTTTTACCCTTATCCATTCCTTACTTCTCCATTCACAGGATTTTTTCAGGAGATAACAAAATGACCATTTATAACTTCAGCGCGGGTCCGGCAGTATTGCCGAAAGAGGTGTTGCTTCAGGCGCAGGCGGAATTGATCGACTGGCACGGCAGCGGCATGTCGGTAATGGAGATGTCGCATCGCGGCAAGGAATACATGGGCATACAGGCCGCGGCCGAGGCCGATCTGCGCGAGTTGATGGGCATACCGGTAAATTACAAGGTGCTGTTCCTGCAGGGCGGCGCCAGTCTGCAGTTCGCGATGGTCCCGTTGAACCTGTTGCGTGGCAAACTCTCCGCAGACTATGTGTACACCGGCGAGTGGTCGAAAAAGGCGATCAGTGAAGCGAAGAAGTTCAGTTATGTGAACGTGGTTGCGAACAATTCGGACAAGAGT
>CAZCKZ010000205.1:0-3954 GCA_964499395.1 uncultured Gallionella sp.
GTGAACCATATCGGGAAATATTCACGGAAATAATTTCAGGCATAGAAGACAAGGTCGGTGCACCGGTAGCAAGCTATCCGGTGAGTACAGACACGAACATCAGCGAGCTGAAAACCAGCCTTAATCTTCGGGGAACCAAAGTGGTAATCGCCTTGGGCCGGCAAGGCATGAAAACGGCAGAGCTGTTGAACAATCATGTCAAAGTGGTGGTGGGCGGCGTGCTGACAGTGCCGGAGAACGGGTTGAACGGACAACCGGTGATCAGCCTGACGCCCGACCCTGCGCTGTTGTTTGCCCGCATGAAATTGCTGATGCCGTCAATGAAGCGCGTGTTCGTTGTCTACGACCCGGGTTTCAACAGCTGGCTGATGAAATTGGCCGAATCATCCGCGAGTGCCCAAGGGCTGGAATTAGTGGCTTACAAGGCGCAGAATCTGCGCAAGGCTGTCCGATATTACCAGCAAATTTTTTCCCAGGCTGACGGCCGCAGCGATGTGCTGTGGTTGCCGCAAGATCCGACCACGGTGGAGGATAGTTCGATTCTGCCTTTGGTGCTGCAGGATTCGTGGAATAATAACCTTGCAGTTTTTTCAAGCAATTTTGGCTACGTCCGGCGCGGGGTACTGTTTTCGCTTTATCCTGATAATGCCGGTCTCGGAAAGAGTCTTGCCGGTCTGGCTCACGCTGTATTGATCTCGGGTGATTATGGAAAGCATGGTCTGATGCCTTTGCACGATGTGCAAAGTGCAGTCAACTCGCGTACCGCCAAGCACCTGAGGATCGATACAAACCGATTGCATAGTTTCGACAAGGTATTCCCCGAGCAATAAATTTGATATCCATGAAGAAGATTATCAACGAATTTCTCCAGAAGCTCACGTTCAGGCACCAGCTTGGTATCATGATCGCGCTCGGGATTCTGTTGCTGGCGTTATGTTCTTCGCTGGTGGGTTCGTGGCAGAGCAATGAGCGGGTACGCGCCAACCTGCTTGAGCAGGGCCAGCATATAACCGAGAATCTGGCCCGCCAGAGTGCCTTGGCGCTGATCTTCGCCTCGGCTGATAACGCCGCTGTAGCAGTGAAAGCCACCATGGCTTTCCCCGGCGTGATCGGTGTGGAAATTCGCGATGTCAACCGTCATGCATTGTTGACACGCGGCAGCGCTGGTTTTACAGAATTTTCCACGGTATTCAATCCCGCCAATTCGCAGACTACTGCAGTTCTGGATCAGGAAAACGGGAATGCGTGGCGCTTTGTGGCGCCGGTATATACGCAACCTTCCGCCGAATCGCCTTTCAATGTGCAGACGGCCCGGCCCGAGTTGCTCGGTTATGTTTCGGTGGTGATGAGCAAGGCTGCACTTAGCCGGACAACGACCGACATTTTTATCGTCAACATGGCCACATCGTTTTCCTTCGCGCTGCTGTTCCTGTTCATGATCCGCATTCTGACCAATCGCATGACGCGACCGCTCAATCAGCTGTCGGACAGCATGGGGCGTGCCAAAGCAGGCGAATCGGAAGTGCGTGCCGTGCTTAGCGGGCCCAAAGACATTTCCGATATGGCGCATGCCTTCAACAGCATGATGGCGGTGCTGGAAGAGCGCGAAGCGGCTTTGAGTGTAGCCGCGATTGCCTTTGAGATCGAGGAAGGCATGATCGTGACGGATAGCGACGGGGTGATTCTCAGGGTCAACCGTGTTTTCACGATACTTTCCGGCTACAGCGCCGAAGAAGCGATCGGCAAGAATTTGAGCATGATCAAGTCCAATCGTGATGATGCCGGGTTCTACCCGCGTATGCTGGAAGCTCTGCATCGCGACAATTACTGGCAGGGTGAAATCTGGAACCGCCGCAAGAACGGCGAAAACTACCCGGAATGGCTGACCATTACGGCCGTTGTCGGCAAAGACGGCAGCATCACGAATTATATTTGCGCGTTTTTTGACATCACCGAACGCAAGCAGGCCGAAGAAAAGATACACAACCTGGCTTTCTATGACCCGCTCTGTCAATTGCCCAACCGGCGGCTGCTGTTTGACCGCCTCCATCAGGCAGTTACAACCAGCGCGCGCACCAAGAGTTGCGCCGGTCTGTTGTTCATCGATCTCGATAATTTCAAGATATTGAATGACACCAGGGGACACGATATCGGCGATATGCTGTTGATCGAGGTGGGCCACCGGCTGCGTGCCTGCATACGCGAGAGCGATACCTTGGCGCGTCTGGGCGGGGACGAGTTCGTGGTGTTGTTGGAAGGGTTGAGCACAGACAGAAGTGAAGCCGCGGTACAGGCGCGGGAAGTGGGTGAAAAAATGCTCAATGATATTCACCAGGTCTACATGCTCGATAATGTGGAGCATTACAGCACGGCAAGCATAGGGGTATCGCTGTTTGCCAACTACCGGCAGAACCTTGATGATCTGCTCAAGCAGGCCGACACGGCAATGTATGCGGCAAAAAAGGCCGGGCGCAACACCCTGCGCTTCTTCGATCCGGCAATGCAGGAAGCCTTGGAAATGCGCAGCCAGCTTGAAGTCGCAATTAGGAAATCATTGCCAAAACATGAATTCAAGCTTTTCTACCAAGTGCAGGTCGATAGCCAGCTTCGCCCGTTTGGTGCCGAGGCACTCATACGCTGGGAACATCCGGAGCAGGGCCTGATCTATCCGGATAAATTCATCCCTATTGCAGAAGATACCGGGCTGATATTACCGCTGGGCCATTGGGTTTTGGAGACGGCTTGCGCACAAATTAAGAAATGGGAGAACAGTCCGCTCACCCGCGAATTGTCGTTGGCAGTCAACGTTAGTGCAAGGCAGTTCCGTCAACCGGATTTTGTAAAGCAGGTGAGCGACACAATCGCGCAAAGCTTGATAAATCCCTCGCGTCTCAAAATTGAGCTGACCGAGAGCACGGTGCTCGATAACGTCACTGACACGATCACCAAGATGCATGCTTTGAAAGAAATCGGTGTGCATTTCTCAATGGATGATTTTGGTACGGGATATTCCTCGCTGGCATACCTGACCCAATTGCCACTCAACCAATTGAAGATCGACAAGTCATTCGTTAACAACATCGGGACAAAATCCACGGATGCGACGATCATTCAAACCATTATCGGCATGGCCCATAATCTGGGTATTGAGGTGATTGCAGAAGGCGTGGAAACCTATGGCCAACGGGATTTTCTCTCGGAAGCCGGATGCAAGCTCTTCCAGGGTTATCTGTTCGGCCGTCCCGTCCCGTTGAAGGCATTTATCGCCTCGCTGATGTAACCGGAGCTGCAAGATTGCATCGTGAACATTTGCAACGAATGTGCGGTTCAGGCTGACGAATAAATGCAGCGCACCGAAAATTGAAGTTATTCACTGAGGCCGGCGCGCGCTCGCGCGATTGCCGCCTCGACTTGCTGGGGCGCAGTTCCGCCGATATGGTTGCGGCTGGCGAGCGAACCTTCCAGCGATAAAACCTGGTACACATCCTCGCCGATATGCGTTGAAAACTGCTGTAACTCGGCAAGGCTGACCGCGTTCAAATCGCATCCCTTCTGTTCGGCGAAACGCACCGCAACGGCCACCGCTTCATGGGCATCGCGGAACGGCACGCCCTTCTTGACCAGATAATCGGCCAGGTCTGTTGCGGTGGCGTAGCCCTGCAAGGCCGCATTGCGCATGGCCTCCGGCTGGACCTTTATGCCGGCGATCATGTCGGCGTAGATGAGCAGGGTCTGTGTCAGCGTTTCCACCGTGTCGAACAGCGGTTCCTTGTCTTCCTGGTTGTCCTTGTTGTAAGCCAGAGGCTGGCCTTTCATCAATGTGAGCAACGCGACCAGATGACCGTTCACACGCCCGGTCTTGCCGCGCACCAGCTCCGGCACATCGGGGTTCTTCTTTTGCGGCATGATGCTTGATCCGGTGCAGAAGCGGTCGGCGATGTCGATGAAACCGAA
>CAZCKZ010000206.1:0-3939 GCA_964499395.1 uncultured Gallionella sp.
TGCCCTGCGCGTGGTTCAGCTCCAGCATCAGGGCTATGATCTGGCTGCCGGTCGCGGCATCGAGGTTGCCGGTGGGTTCGTCTGCGAACAGTATTTTCGGACGGACCACGAACGCGCGCGCGATCGCGACGCGCTGCTGCTCGCCGCCGGAAAGGTGCTTGGGCAGATGATGCGCGCGCTGCGTCAATCCGACTTGCCGAAGCGCTTCGGCGGCGCGCTCGCGAGCATCGGCTGCGCCGTGCAGCTCCAGCGGCAGCATCACGTTCTCCAGCGCGGTCAACGCGGGCAACAACTGAAAGGACTGGAACACGAAACCCGCCAGCCGTCCGCGCAGGCGCGCGCGGCTGTCTTCGTCAAACGAGAAAATATCGGTGCCGTCGAGATACACCGTGCCGCTGCTGGGCGAGTCCAGTCCGGCCAGCAATCCGAGCAGCGTGGTCTTGCCGGAACCGGAAGCACCCAGTATCGCGAGGCTGTCGCCGGCATCGACCGCGAAACTCGCCTCGTGCAGGATAGTCAACGGCTGGTCGCCGCTTAAAACTTGCTTCGTCAGATCAACTGCCCGCACAATCACACCCATGAAATCTCTATCCTCAAGAATTGTTTTATTGATCTTCGCGCTGTTTCTGCCGCTCAGCGCACATGCCGCGAAAAATATTCTGGTGTTCGGCGACAGTCTATCAGCCGGGTACGGCCTCGAGATAGACAAAAGCTGGGCTCATTTGTTGCAGCAGGAGTTGAAGCATACCCATCCGGGATACCGTGTCGTGAACGCCAGCATCAGCGGCGAGACCACCGCCGGCGGGAGACAGCGCATCGCCGGGGCATTGAAGCAGTTTCGTCCCGGGATCGTGATCGTGGAACTTGGTGCAAACGACGGGCTGCGCGGCACGCCGATCAGGAACATGGAAAACAACCTGAGCTACATCATCGAACGATCGCAGCGTGCCGGCGCCAAAGTGCTGCTGCTCGGCATGAAACTGCCGCCGAATTACGGGGAACCCTACATCACGCAATTCCATAATGTGTATCCGCGCCTCGCGAAAAAATACCGCATCCTGTTGCTGCCGTTCCTGCTGGAAGGTGTTGCCGCGGATCAATTCCAGACCGACAACCTGCACCCGGTTGCCGCCGCGCAGCAGCACATTATGGACAATGTGATGCGAGAACTAAAACCTTTACTGCACTGACATCATGCCAAACAGACTCTCTGAAGAAACCAGCCCTTACCTGCAGCAGCATGCGGACAATCCGGTGGACTGGTATGCGTGGAATCCGGACACGCTGCGGCTCGCCCGCGAGCAGGACAAGCCCATCCTGCTGTCGATCGGCTATTCGGCCTGCCACTGGTGCCATGTGATGGCGCACGAATCGTTCGAGGACGCGGAAGTCGCCGCGGTGATGAACGCGCATTTCATCAACATCAAGGTGGACCGCGAAGAGCGTCCCGACCTCGACCAGGTCTACCAGACCGCGCATCACCTGCTGACGCAGCGCAACGGCGGCTGGCCGCTGACGATGTTTCTCAGCCCGGACGGCACGCCGTTTTTCGGCGGCACCTATTTTCCCAAGCAGGCGCGCTACAGCCTGCCCGCCTTTCCCGATCTGCTTAAACGCGTGGCGCAGGTCTATGCCGAGAACCGCGCGGAACTGGCCAAACAAAGCAAACAACTGATTGCCGCGCTTGCCGCGACCTTGCCCAGATCAGACAACACAGCGGTGATACCGAATGATGCTCCGCTCGCATTGGCAGTGCAGCAAAACGCCGAACACTTCGACAGCGTAAACGGCGGCTTCGGCGGCGCACCGAAATTCCTGCATCCCGCTGAACTCGATCTGCTGCTGCGCCGCGGCCATGCAACCGGCGACGAACAGGCGCTGCACATCGTGCATTTCACGCTGCAACAGATGGCGCAGGGTGGACTGTACGACCAGCTCGGCGGCGGATTCTGCCGCTACAGCGTGGATGCGGGCTGGGACATCCCGCACTTCGAGAAGATGCTGTACGACAACGGCCTGTTGCTGGGCCTGTATTGCGACGCATGGCAGAGCAGCGGCGATCCGCTGTTTGCGCGCATCGTCGAACAGACCGCCGCCTGGGTGATGCGGGAGATGCAATCCCCCGAAGGTGGCTACTACTCCTCGCTGGATGCCGACTCGGAACATGAAGAAGGCAAGTTCTATGTGTGGCAGCGCAATGACATCCGCGCGCTGCTGAGTGCCGAGGAATATGCGGTCGTCCGGCCCCATTACGGCCTGGACAGCACGCCGAATTTCGAACATCGCGCGTGGAATTTGCGCGTCAGCGCACCGCTGGAACAAATCGCCTTAAGCCTCAACATCCCTGCTGAACAGGCATCTGCATTGCTGGATAGCGCCCGGCAAAAATTATTTTCGGCACGCACGCTGCGTGTCCGCCCGGGACGCGATGAAAAAATCCTCGCGGCATGGAACGGGCTGATGATCGCCGGCATGGCGCGTGCCGCGCGGATGTTCGATCGTTCCGACTGGCTTCGTTCGGCGCAGCGGGCGATGGATTTCGTGCGTATCACCTTGTGGCGCGATGGCAAATTATTGGCGACCTGCAGGGATGGCAAAGCCCACCTCAATGCCTATCTGGACGACCATGCATTTTTGCTGAACGCATTGCTGGAATTGCTGCAGGCAGAATACCGCAGCATCGACCTGGCCTTTGCGGTGCAGCTCGGCGATGCCTTGCTGGCGCGTTTCGAGGACAAACAGGAAGGTGGCTTTTTCTTCACCAGCCATGACCACGAAGCATTGATACAGCGCAACAAGATCGGCCCGGACAATGCCACCCCGTCCGGCAACGGTATCGCGGCGCAGGCATTGCAGCGCCTGTCATTGCTCACCGGGGAAACAGCATATGCGGAAGCCGCCGAACGCTGTCTGAAACTGTTCTTCCCGGCGCTGCAACAGGCTGCTGCCTATCACTGCAGCCTGTGCACGGCACTCGCGGAATATTTGCAGCCGGCTTCCTTGCTGGTGTTGCGCGGTGCTGGCGGCGATACCGATACCAGCTCCTGGCGGAGCCTGTTGCGGACACGCTATATGCCGAACGTGATGACGATAGCATTGACGGATGATCTTGCCGATCTTCCCGACGCGCTGGCCAAACCGCGCGGCGAGAAAACCACCGCATGGCTATGCCACGGCACGCAATGCCTGCCGCCGATCACCGATCCTGGCGAGTTGCTGTCTGCCCTGGGAACCCCGGCAGCTCCTTAATGTAACCTCAGCCCGGTCTCCGCCGAAAAACCAAGCGCGCTCATCACGCCCACGCCAAAACGTTTTGCAAGACGGTCGGCAAAATTTTCCTTGACGGTGTAGTCCACGATATCGCTGGCCTTGATCACATCGCGCGCCACCGACTCGACAGTACCGTAACCGTCCGCCAGGCCCATCTCCACGCCGCGCTGGCCGTTCCAGACCAGCCCGCTGAACGTGTCCGGAGTGATCTTGAGGCGTTTTCCGCGGCCCTTCTTCACCACCGCAATGAACTGCTGGTGGATTTCCTCGACCATCTGTTTGGCGTATGCCTTTTGTGACGGATTGAGCGGGGAATACGGATCGAGAAAACCCTTGTTGGCCCCGGCCGTGATCAGGCGGCGTTCAACGCCAAGCTTGCTCATGGTGCCGGTAAAACCGAAACCGTCCATCAGCACACCGATCGAGCCGATCAGGCTGGCCTTGTCCACATAGATTTTATCCGCAGCCGCCGCCACGTAATAGCCGCCGGAAGCGCAGATATCATCGACCACCACATACAGCGGAATCTTGGGGTACTGCGCGCGCAATCTGACGATCTCGTCATTGATCTGTCCCGCCTGCACCGGGCTGCCGCCGGGACTGTTGATGCGCAGGATCACGCCCTTGGTATCCTTGTCCTTGAACGCATTCTGCAAACTGGAAATGATG
>CAZCKZ010000207.1:0-3938 GCA_964499395.1 uncultured Gallionella sp.
CGGGCAGCGCGGCGCACACGTCCGCCATCATGCCGTTGGCGAGGAATCCGCCGGAAAGCGCCTGTTCGTAAACCAGGCTGATGATGGCGTGGCCGCGCCGGCGCGCCATCTCGACGCACTTGGCCAAATGCGCCATATAGCCGTTCAGGCCGAGCAACTCGTCGCGATGACGCAGGCGCTGCCCGCTGGTATCGACCAGGAACACAATGGGTCGCCCGGGATGGTCGCGCATCACTGCAAGCACCCCAGCCGCCATCGCGAGCGCGAGCTCGACGCCGACTTCGGTGTGGTTGGTGGTGCCGATCACCGTGACCGTGTGTTCTCCGCAACGCCCCTCGCCCGACAGCAGATCGCCTTCCTGTTTGATATCGTGACCCGCGGGGAACATCTGTTCAGCGACTTTATTCCATTCCATATCAAGGCACCTTTACCGTTTGTTTTGCCCTGCGCCCTTGCGCAGCCGAAACGAACTCGTCGTTGTCCAGCATCGCGATCGCATCCGGGTCGGGCCAGCCCATCTTGCGCCAGATATCGCGGCCATCCTTGCATTCGCCGAAATGTTGCACCCGCTCGCCCAGCAATCGATGTTCCCCTTCCAGCGCTTCCAGCGACCAGTCGTCGCCGTTATTGATGCATGCAATGATCGCTTGTTGAAATGCCGCCATGCTGTCCGGCACGATGGTGTCGCATTCGCCGAGCAGGTAGCGATGCTTGCCGCCGACGGTGCGCCACACCAGCGCGCGGTCGCGCGAATCGTATTCTTCCACGCCGCGCACGGTCTCGATCACCTCGGGACCGGACAGGCCGAGCCGGCCCTCCTCGCTCATGATGATGGCCGAGGCACAGCGCGCGGCGATGCCCATCCCGCCGAAGCACCCGTACTGCCCGCCGATTGCGACGATCACCGGCACACCCGCGGCACGCGCGGACAAAATCGCGCGCATCACTTCCGACACCGCGATCAGCCCGGCATTGGCTTCCTGCAATCGCACCCCGCCGGTCTCGAGCAGCAGCAACACCGCCGCGGGCTGGTCGCGCACCGCGCGTTCCAGTACACCGACGATCTTTGCACCGTGCACCTCGCCCACCGCCCCGCCCATGAAACCGCCTTCCTGCGCGGCGATGAATATCCGTTTTTCCGCGATGCTGCCCTGCCCGATGATCACACCGTCGTCGAACGCGGCAGGCTGCTCCAGTATCGCCAGATGGGGACTGGTCACCCTGTCTGCCGCGGGAAGCCATTCCTGAAAACTGTCCGCATCCAGCAGACCGGCGATGCGCGCACGCGCGCTGCTCTCGTAATAGCTGCGTATCATTTCTTTTTGCTGCCTTTCGCAGTGTACGTTTCAATCGCCTGGTCGAGGCGCAGGCTGACGATGGCCGGCGTGGCGCCCGCATCGTTCACCGAGATGCGGATGTCGCCGGCACGATGCCGCGCAAAAAAATCCTTCATCACCGCCTGCCAGATCGTGCCGAAACCATTCGCCGCAGTCGATACCTCGATCTCGCACGCGCCGCCAAGCGCGGCCGGTTCCACCATCACTTCGAGATTGCCAGAGCCCAGCACGCCGACGATCGCGGTCGCACCCTGCGTCGGCTTGCCGCCATCAAAACGGTACTTGAGATTTTCCATGGTCATGTTGTTTACTCCAATCTTGAATCCAGTCATCCACCCTTAGTGCAGGAGCGGGCCATGCCCGCGAACTATTATTTGATCGCGGGCATGGCCCGCTCCTACAAAATTTACACCTTCAAACACTCACCAATTCCTGAACCGCACCGGCGGCTGATACAGCCCGCCCGAGGCGCGCACCAGATCCTTGACCGATCTCGCCGCAAGCAGGTCGCGCGTCGCGTCGCGCTTGTCGATACCCAGATCCTCGGCGCGCCGGATCACGCCGCGGTCGCGCAGGTTCTCGACCATGCGCAGGTCGCGGCCCAAGCCCATCTCGGTATAGCCCGCCACGCCGCGTATCGCCTGTTCGCGTTCTTCCGCATTCGCGCACAGCAGCAGGTTCGCGATGCCTTCCTCGGTCAGGATGTGCGTGACGTCGTCGCCGTAGATCATCACCGGCGGGATCGGCATGTTCGCGAATTCCGCCAGCTTCCACGCATCGAGTGTATTGACGAAGGCCGGGTGCATGTGCTCGCGAAACGTCTCGACCATCTGCACCACCAGCTTGCGTCCGCGCGGAATGCCCGGATGATGGGTACGCCGCTGCTCCCCTGCACGCAGCCAGGCCGGGCTGGCATGGCGACGCCCCGCGGCATCCGCGCCCATGTTGGACGCGCCGCCGAAACCGGAGATGCGATCCAGCGTCGCGGTCGAACTGTTGCCGGCCAGATCGATCTGCAAGGTCGAGCCGATAAACATGTCGCACGCATAGTGGCCGGCCGCCTGCGAGAATGCGCGGTTCGAGCGCATCGTGCCGTCCGGCCCGGTGAAGAACACGTCGGGGCGAGCCGAGATGTAATTCTCCATGCCGAGCTCGGAACCGAACGAGTGGATCGACTTCACGAAACCGGCCTCGATCGCGGGAATCATCGCGGGATGCGGATTGAGCGCCCAGTGGCTGCAGATCTTTCCCTTCAGCCCGAGACTCTCCGCGTAGGTCGGCAGCAGCAATTCGATCGCGGCAGTGTCGAAACCGATGCCGTGGTTCAGGCGCTGCACGCCATACTCGGCGTAGATGCCCTTGATCGCCATCATCGCCATCAGCACCTGTATTTCGGATATCTGCGCCGGGTCGCGGGTGAACAGCGGTTCGATGTAATGCGGGCGCGGGCTGGGAATCACGAAGTTCACCCAGTCGCCGGGAATGTCCACGCGCGGCACCTTGTCCACCAGTTCGTTCACCTGCGCGATCACGATGCCGTTCTTGAACGCGGTGGCCTCGACGATCGCCGGCGTATCCTCGGTGTTCGGGCCGGTGTACAAATTGCCCTGCGCATCGGCGGACTGCGCGGCCACCAGCGCGACATGCGGCGTCAGGTCGATGAAGTAGCGGCTGAACAATTCGAGATAGGTGTGGATCGCGCCGATGCGAATCTGCTTTTTGCCCACCATGCGCGCCAGACGCGCGGCCTGCGGGCCGGAGAACGAAAAATCGACCTGCTCCGCGATGCCGGATTCAAACACATCGAGGTGCTCGGGCAACGCCAGCACCGATTGCAGCATGTGCAATTTGTTGACCCGCGCGGGGTCAACTCGTGTTAATGATTGCGCCAGGAAATCCGCCTGCTTCTGGTTGTTGCCCTCAAGACAAACGCGGTCGCCCTGATCAATTACGGCCTCAAGCAGTTGAACTGCCAGATCGGCGGGAACCACCTTGTCCTGCATCGATCCGCCCAGCGCCGATGCAGCACGCTCCAGCTTGCGGTTGCGTCTTTGGCGTTCGTGATCCCAGATTTTTTCGGAGGACATTTGTTTGAAGTTTTTAACGGGTCTTTCTTATTCTGATTTATTTATTGATATTTAGCAAAACCGCATTGATTGGATTTCTGCAATTCGGCCTTTGTTGCCCTCTGCTGAACAGGATGGGAATGACTGGTTAGTCCGTGACAGCTGACTCCAGCTCGATAGATAGTTATGAATATGAAGTGGTCTTTCGTGGGTGTTAACTGGTAAGGCAGATTTTTTGCACAGCGACAAAAATTATGGATACTATTGAAGCCAAGTGGGACTGAAGAGACCCACTGGACCTGCCGAGGACGGAGATCCACACCAAATGAAGTTGCTCCAGTGATTGGTTGTGGCACCCAGGCCGAGGCAGGTATTTTGCATAATGAAGTCAACCGCATTCCATAAGAGCGGTGACGAAGCAAACTAAACAGGGAGACATTAAATGATGCGAAATAAATATATGGCCCGTGCGTTGGCCACGTTAACTGCGGTTGTGGTATCGGCAGTAATGTCCGCAGCAACCATGGCGGCCGAA
>CAZCKZ010000208.1:0-3922 GCA_964499395.1 uncultured Gallionella sp.
CCAATTCTTCCCTTCCCCCAACCCCACCTCCAGCGGCACTTTCAGTTCGGCCACGTGACACATCAGGTCACGCAGTTTTTCTTTCACATGCGGCAACTCATGCTCCGGGACTTCCAGCACCAGTTCATCGTGCACCTGCATGATGAGGCGCGTTTCCAACTTTTCGGTTTCCAGCCAGCGTTGCACCGCGATCATCGCGAGCTTGATCAGGTCCGCTGCGGTGCCCTGCATCGGCGCGTTAATCGCGGCGCGTTCCGCACCCTGGCGGCGCATGCCGTTGCTGCTGTTGATCTCCGGCAGCCAAAGGCGGCGGCCGAACACGGTCTCGACATAACCCTGTTGCCTGGCCTGTTCGCGCGTGCTGTCCATGTAATTTCTTACGCCGGGATAGCGCATAAAGTACCGGTCGATGTACGCGGTTGCCGCGCTGCGCTCGATACCGAGCTGTTTGGCCAGGCCGAACTGTGACATGCCATAGATCAGGCCGAAGTTGATCACCTTGGCATAGCGGCGCTGTTCGCTGTTCACCTCGTCGAGCGCGGCGCCGAACACCTCGGCAGCGGTCGCGCGATGGATATCCTCGCCGTTGGCGAACGCACGCAGCAGTCCTTCATCTCCCGACAGGTGCGCCATGATGCGCAACTCGATCTGCGAATAGTCCGCCGATACGATGCGTGAACCCTGCGGCGCGATGAACGCCTCGCGGATGCGCCGGCCTTCCGCGGTGCGTATCGGGATGTTCTGCAGATTGGGATCGCTGGAAGCCAGCCGCCCGGTCACCGCCACTGCCTGCGAATAGCTGGTGTGCACGCGCCCGGTTTTTCTGTCCATCATCTGCGGCAATTTATCGGTGTAGGTGGATTTGAGTTTGGCCATGCCGCGATATTCCAGCAGGATTTTCGGCAACGGGTAATCGAGAGCAAGTTCCTGCAGCACTTCCTCGTCGGTTGAAGGCGTGCCGCTCGGGGTCTTCTTCTTCACCGGCAGTTGCAGTTTGTCGAACAGGATCTCCTGTATCTGCTTCGGCGAATTCAGGTTGAACGGTTGTCCCGCGGCTTCGTGCGCTTTGGCTTCCAGCGCGATCAGCTTTTCGCCCAGTTCGCGGCTCTGGATCTGCAGCAGTGCGGCGTCGAGCAGCACGCCGTTGCGCTCCATGGTGTAGAGCACGTGCATGCTCGGCATTTCGATGTCGCGGTACACATGCAGCAGCCCGCTCTGCGATGCTATCTGCGGGAACAGGTTCTGGTGCAGTTGCAGCGTGATGTCGGCATCTTCGGCGGCATAGTGCGAGGCAGTGTCGATATCCACCTGATCGAAACAGATCCGTTTCGCCCCCTTGCCCGCCACCTCGGCAAAGCCGATGGTTTTCACGTTCAAATGACGCAGCGCGAGGTTGTCCATGTCATGCGGCTTGTGGCTCTCCAGCACGTAGGATTGCAGCAGCGTATCGTCATGTATGCCCGCCAGCGCGATGCCGTGGTTGGCAAAGATATGCATGTCGTATTTCAGGTTCTGCCCGAGTTTATTGTGGCTGGTACTTTCCAGCCAGGATTTGAGCTTTGTAAGCACTTGCTCCAGGTTGAGCTGATCCGGCGCGCCGGGATAGATATGTGCCAACGGCAGGTAGGCGGCCCGGTGCGGCGTGATCGCAAACGACATGCCGACCAGCTGCGCGTTCATCATGTCCAGACCGGTGGTTTCGGTATCCACACAGACCAGGTCGGCGGCGAGGATCTTTTCCAGCCACGCGTCGAGCTGCGCTTCGCTCAGTATCGTCTCGTAGCGTGCGCTGTCGGTGCGGGCGGGCGGTTCGCCGTGCAATTCCGGTGCAGGCGGGTCAATTTTCTTTCCCTGTGCAGGCGGTGGGGAAGCGCTGGTATTTTTTCCGCCATCCAGCTCGCGCAGCCAGGTCCTGAATTCGAAGTGCTCGTACAACTTGCGCAACTGCTCCCTGTCAGGCTGCGGCGGAACCAGTTCACTGTAAGTCTGCGGCAAATCCACATCGCATTTCACGGTGATCAAACGGCGCCCCTGCGGCAGCCAGTCCAGCGCCTTGCGCAGATTTTCGCCGACCGCGCCGCCAATCTCACCGGCGTGCCGGATCAGGTTGTCCAGCGTGCCGTATTGAGTAAGCCATTTCGCCGCGGTTTTGGGGCCGACCTTCTCCACGCCCGGCACGTTGTCTACCGGGTCGCCGACCAGCGTAAGATAATCCACGATGCGCTCCGGCGGCACGCCGAATTTGGCGTTGACGCCCGCGACATCCAGCGTCTCGTTGCTCATCGTGTTGATCAGGGTCACGCGTTCGTTCACCAGCTGGGCGAGATCCTTGTCGCCGGTGGCGATCACGCAGCGCACGCCATCCAGGGCTTGCTGTGCCAGCGTGCCGATCACGTCGTCCGCCTCCACACCATCCAGCATCAGGATGTTCCAGCCGGACGCAGCGATGGCCTGATGCAGGGGTTCGATCTGCTGCACCAGGTCGGACGGCATGGCGGGGCGATGCGCCTTGTATTCGGGGTACCAGTCGTCGCGGAATGTTTTGCCTTTTGCGTCGAATACGCACGCGCTATAATCGGCCGGGTAATCATTGCGCAGCTTGCGCAGCATGTTGAGCACACCGTAGATGGCGCCGGTCGGTTCGCCGTGTCGGTTGCGCAGATCCGGCATCGCATGAAAAGCGCGGTACAGAAAAGATGAGCCGTCAACCAGCAGTAGTGTTTTTTCGCAACCTGTTTTGTCCGTATTCATTTGCTACCTAAAATTTAATCCGGGGGAGCCGCATGAGCATACTGTCCAAATTGCCCAAATCCGCAGTGCCGGAAGCGTGGAATTCCAAAGAGGCCTGGCGTGTATTCGGCATTATGTCAGAGTTTGTTTCTGCCACCGAACGGCTGAGCCAGATCCATCCCGCCGTGAGCATCTTCGGCAGCGCCCGCACCAGGCCGGATCAGCCCTTTTACCTGCTTACCGAGGAAATCGCGCGCCTGCTTTCGGATGCGGGATTTTCGGTCATTTCCGGCGGCGGCCCCGGCATCATGGAGGCTGCCAACAAGGGCGCTTTCTACGGCAAATCGCCCAGTATCGGGCTGAATATCCAGCTGCCGCACGAACAGGTCAGCAATCTCTACCAGAACATCAGCCAGACCTTTCAGCATTTCTTTGCGCGCAAGGTCATGTTCGTAAAATTCGCCAGCGCTTACGTCGTGATGCCTGGCGGTTTCGGCACACTGGACGAGCTGCTGGAAGCACTGACGCTGGTTCAAACCGGCAAGACACGGCCCATCCCGATCATCCTGGTGGGCAAACAATTCTGGAGCGGCATGCTGGACTGGTTCCGCACCGCATTGCTGGATGAAAAAGTCATCAGCCCCGAGGATATGAATCTGATTCAGCTCATCGATGAACCACAGGCCGTGGTCGATGCTATTTTCAAACACTATGAAACTCGCGGATTCCAGCCATCCGAAGCGGAGCGCGAAAAGCAGCTATATTTGTAATACAAATTTCGTATCGGCATTGAGGCGGATATGGCGCATTCACCCAACCTGGACGAAGAAGGTTATTTGATCAGGCCGCAGGACTGGAACGATGAAGCTGCCCGGCAACTGGCACCGCAGGAAACGTCCGCACGGCCGGAGCACCGGCCGAACAGGAAGTGCAGGGCGCCATGCAGCAACTCACACAGAGTCTCCGCGCATCGGCTAAAATGAGCATCTTACATTCCATGATGACTACTCCGATGCGCCTCCTATTCCTGTTGCTACTGAGCGGTTTTTCTATTGCCGCATTTGCCGCAAAACCGGCACCCGAAAAACTCGAACCTCTGCCGCCGCCGCCCGCAATGGGAGGTTCTGTTGATGATGAACCTGAAGTGACCATCACCAAAGAGAAAGTGCAAACCGTCGAGGAATATCGCGTG
>CAZCKZ010000209.1:0-3913 GCA_964499395.1 uncultured Gallionella sp.
TGCGCGCAATGGCTTTCGCAGCTGCAACTGACCAACCTGCAACAGGCGCACAGCCTGTTGCTCACGCAGATAAACGAACTCACCCGCTTCCCGATGAGCGGCCTGGAACGTTTGAATACGCTGGAGTTGCTGCGCGATACGGTTCACTACGTGCAAAATGATTACGCCAAAAAGCTCATCTCCAGGCCGCTGCCGCTGAGCGATCACGAGCTGATTATTTTCCTGTCCATCGTGCAGCTTTGGCAGGCAATGGCGCTCGGTTATCAGCGTTGCCTGCAAGACTATATCACCGGCGACAAGCAACTCGGCAAACGTGGCGCCTTGCTGTGCCACCGCTGCCTGCTGTACAGCGGACTGGCAATTTCCGAGCACTTGCGCACGGGTTATGAATTCGATGCCAAACTATGGCACCAGTTGCACGGCTTGTATGCTTTTGCCGAAAAGCAGGGACTGAACCTCAAGGAAATAACCGACCCCTTGAAAGAAAACGCGCCACCGAGCAGTTGCCGCAACATCTATGTAAAAATCCTGCTCACCTGCTATGCGCACACCGCAGAACTCACCCGTTCACAACTACAGCTGCTCGATGCGTGGCTGACGGAATGGAGTGCCATTGTTCCCTTGCAGCGCAGCTATAAAATCAGCAAGGGCGATGCCCGGCCTCTCGCGCTGGATATTGCCGGTTCCCAGGGACTGCAACCGATCAGATTTGTAACGCACAAAGGCGGGATGCGCTATCTGACCATGATGCCGCTGAGCAAATTGATGCGCGTAAAGACCATCCTGTTACAACAGGGCCAAACCCCCCAGCAGCTAAAACTCGGCAAACACAACAGCGCACAGGAATGTATTGAGCTGCTCACTTTTCTGCACCAGTGCTGGTGCGAAGACAACAGCACCCGTTTTGGTGAGCGAAACCCCAGCACGCAACACGCGCAACTATGCCACCAGCGTGAAAAAATTCACGCGCTGCTGTCCGGAAAATCCATAAAACGGACTGCTTTGACCAACAGCATGGCGCAGCCTGGATCCGGGCTCTCGCTGGAAGGCTGGCGGCTCGAAAATCAAAGCATACTTGGCGCGAAGCTTATACGCGTCGACGCAGCGGGCGGGAGATTAAACAACCATCAATTGGTCGCCCTGCGCATCGGCGACGCTGAAACGTTCATGCTGGGGGTTACCACATGGGTGAACGTGACTCGCACCGGACAGTTGCTTATCGGTGTGCGCTATCTTCCGGGAACCGTCCAGGCGATCACGCTTCAAACTCCCGATGCAGTCCCGGCCGCATCGGATATATCCGCCCCCGGGTTTTTATTGCAATCCGTCCCGGCATTGAAGACGCCAGCCAGCCTGATCATCCCGAATAACTGGTTTGAACCTGCGCGCATAGTGGATATCCAGCATCAGAACGGTGAAAAACAACAGGCAAGAATGGGCTTTAGCGTGGAACGCGGGATCGATTACGAGCGGGTCAGTTTTACGCTAGTGTAGCGACCGTTTGACCGGGAACACCAGCGAGAAGGTGCTGCCTTTGCCTTCCTCGCTGACTATTTCCAGTTTGGCCTGATGGCGCATCGCAATGTGCTTGACGATCGCGAGACCCAACCCCGTCCCCCCCGTTTCGCGAGAGCGGCTGCGATCGACCCGGTAGAAGCGTTCGGTGAGCCGCGGTATATGCTGTGCGGCGATGCCGATACCGCTGTCCTGTACCGAGAACACCGGTTGACCGTCGCGTTCTGACCAGCGCAACAGGATCGCGCCGCCTTTCGGCGTATAGCGTATCGCATTGCTGAGCAGATTGCCGAACGCACTGTGCAACTCATCGCGGTTGCCAAGCAGACTGGCAGCAGCGGCGATCTCGATCTGCAACGGGTGACGTCCCCCGCTCAGCAACTTGCCATCCTGGTATACCTCATCGAGCAGCCCTTTTATATCCACCTTTTCTTCACGCAACGGACTTTGCTCGTTTTCCAGCCGTGACAGGGTCAACAGATCCGCCACCAGACTGTCCATCCGCCTGGTTTGTTCGGCCATCAGCTGCAAGGCGCGCCGCGCATTGCTCTGGTTGAGGTCGGGCATATCCTCGAGGTTTTCGACAAATCCGCTTACCACAGTCAGCGGTGTGCGCAGCTCGTGCGATACGTTGGCGACGAAATCGCGGCGCATGGCCTGGTTGCGCTCGAATTGGGTGATGTCGCGACTGATCAGCAAGCGCTTGTTGCCGCCGTAAGGAATGAGCTTGATGGACAGAACCATATCTTCATGGCGCGCGGGAACCATGACCAGCGGTTCATTGAAATTCGACTCATTCAGGTACTCGATGAATTCCGGCTGGCGCACCAGGTAAGTGATGTCCTGCATGATGTCGTGTTCCGCATCAAGGTAAAAATGCTGCTGGGCAAGCGGGTTGAACCATTCGAGACGATTCGTTTCATTGAGGATCGCCACACCTTCCGGCAACGCGGAAGTGGCCTGTTCGATGTGCTGCAGTTCGGCAGCCAATTCCTGTTTGGTCTGGTTATGCTGCTTGACCATTTTGTATAGCTGCGTAAACACCTCGTCCCATATTCCGCCCGCTTCGGGTATGGTTTCCAGGCGCGCATTGACCAGCCATTGTCCGAGCTTGAACAGTTGACGCGCGCGATACGCCATCACCATCAGCAACACGATCAACATGAACCATAGCGCGATGGTGGCTGAGAACAGGCTCCACATCAACAACGCCCCCAGCGCGCTGAAGAACACGGGGAGGCTTACCCGGAACCAAAAATCTTGCAAATTAATTTCCTCGATGAAGCAACCGATAAAACTGCCAGCCTACTGACCCAACCATCCTAAAGACGCCGGACAAGTCATTGGTTATATCCAATTGACCAGGCTGCAATAATACTTCAGCCGAGTCACTGGTTATAACTGGTCGAAAACCGATAACCGCTGCCGCGTACGGTTTGAACGACACGATCCATTTCGACCGGCTCCAAAGCGGCACGCAGGCGGCGTATATGCACATCCACCGTGCGTTCTTCCACGAACACTTGCGTACCCCATACCTGGTCGAGCAATTGCGTGCGGCTGTACACGCGTTCGGGATGGGTCATGAAAAAGTGCAACAGGCGAAACTCTGTCGGCCCCAATTCGATCGCCTTGCCATTTGCAGTCACGCGATGGGACGACGGCGACAACTCCAACCCCTTCGCAGCCACCGTTTCGTCCGGCATTGCCGGGATATGGCGGCGCAACACGGCACGGATCCGCGCCATCAACTCACGCGGTGAAAACGGTTTGGTGATGTAATCATCCGCACCCGACTCCAGGCCCAGTATCTTGTCGCGCTCATCTCCGCGCGCAGTCAGCATGATGATCGGAATGTCTTTTGTTCGCGCATCCGCACGAAACTGTTTCGCCAGAATCACGCCGCTGGTATTCGGCAGCATCCAATCCAGCAAAATCAGATCCGGTGCATTTCCGCGTATTTGCTGCCAGGCGCTGTCCGCGTCTTCGGCGCGCAACGCCTGAAAACCGGCCTGCATCACATTGAAAGCCAACAATTCCTGTATCGCCGGCTCATCTTCCACAATCAATATCTTCGCATTCATCGTTTATACCTCATCTTCACATCCCACAGTTGATCCAGGATTGCGAGAATATGAACAAATTATGACAGGAAGATGACACAAGCTAGGTTTTGGAATACGAAGTGTAGCGGCGGGGCATCATATTGGGCAGAAGAGAACCGGCCAGCATGCCGGCGATGCTGAACAGCAGGCCAACCAGTTGCGGCGGCCAGTAGGTATCCTGCCCGAATTTTTCCATCAACAGCCAGGTAACTATCCCCAGCGCGATTGACAACAGCGCCCCCTGGTTGTTGGCACGCTTCCAGTGCAGGCCGAACGCCAGCGGCACGAACGCC
>CAZCKZ010000210.1:0-3869 GCA_964499395.1 uncultured Gallionella sp.
CTGATCCTGCTGTTCGCTTTTCAGGGAAAAGCCATCATCGAACAACCCCTGGTGATTGTGCTGCTGGCGATTCCTATCCTGATCCAGGTTTTTTTCAACTCCGCGCTTGCCTATTGGCTAAACCGCGTTGCCGGCGAGAAGCACAACATCGCCTGTCCGTCGGCGCTGATTGGCGCATCCAATTTCTTTGAACTGGCCGTTGCGGCCGCGATCAGCCTGTTCGGTTTCCAGTCTGGCGCTGCACTGGCGACCGTGGTGGGCGTGCTCATCGAGGTGCCGGTGATGTTGTTGGTGGTGCGCGTGGTCAATTCCAGCAAGGGCTGGTATGAGTCCGGTCTGACATCAAGGAGGCAGTCATGAAAAAACTCGAAGTATTCGATCCCGCCATGTGCTGTTCCACGGGCGTTTGCGGCGTGGATGTGGATCCCGTCTTGGCGCAGTTTGCCGCTGACCTGAAATGGGTGGAGGAGCAGGCTGTTGCGGTGCATCGCTACAATCTCGGCCAGGAGCCGCAGGCTTTTGCCGCCAACCCCGCCGTGGTGAAGGAGATGGAAGCCGGTATGGATCGCCTGCCTGTTCTGGCGGTGGATGGCCGCATTGTGTGCACCGGGATGTATCCTTCCCGTCAACAGCTGATGCAGAAGCTGGGTCTGTCTGCGGCTGAAGTATCGTCACCGGCAACCCAAAAGGAATCCTGCTGTTCTCCCAAGTCCGGTTGCTGCTGAAGGTTCAAGATGGCACTGCCTGAGGCAAGGACCCATTATCTCTTTTTTACCGGAAAGGGTGGTGTAGGCAAGACTTCGCTGTCCTGCGCGACGGGTCTCGCCTTGGCCGATGCCGGCAAACGTGTGCTGATCGTCAGCACCGATCCGGCATCCAATCTTGATGAAGTGCTGGGAACCCGACTCGGTTCTGCACCGACGCTGGTAACCGGCACTTCCGGGCTTTACGCACTGAACATTGATCCTGAAACGGCGGCACACAACTATCGCGAGCGCATCGTCGCACCTTATCGCGGTGTGTTGCCGACCGCTGCCATTGCCAGCATGGAGGAGCAGCTCTCCGGCGCTTGCACAGTGGAAATTGCCGCTTTCGATGAATTTTCCAAACTGATTGGCGATGCGAGTGCAACATCCGGTTTCGACCACGTTATTTTTGATACTGCGCCTACCGGCCATACACTGCGTCTCCTGACATTGCCATCGGCATGGAGCGGCTTTATTTCATCCTCGGCGAGCGGTGCTTCCTGTCTCGGCCCGCTTGCCGGACTGGAAAAGCAAAAGGCACTTTATGCCGCTACTGTTGCACGTTTGTCCGATCCTGCCTTGACGAGCGTAATACTGGTCAGTCGTCCCGAGTCAGCTGCGCTGCGCGAAGCTGAACGCACACGCGGTGAGTTGGGTTCACTGGGCGTGAAAAATCTGTACCTTGCGCTGAATGGTGTCTTCACCGCTGCCGTACCCGGTGATGCGGTGGCCGATGCCATGGCACGTCGCAGTGCATCGGCGCTTGCCAACATACCTGCCGGGCTGGCAGAACTGCCGGTAACGACGACGCCTTTGATTCCGCATGGAACGGTGGGGCTCAATGCACTGCGCGAGCTGATTAATCCTGAGCCGGTTGCGCACGTCAACCATGCTGCGCCGCCTTCCGGTGCACCGATACAATTGCCTCCAGGCCTGGCCGCTATGGTGGACAGCCTCGCGGAAACAGGTCGGGGCGTGATCATGACCATGGGCAAGGGCGGCGTCGGCAAGACCACCGTGGCCGCCGCGATCGCGCTGGCGCTGGCGCAGCGCGGCCATGTTGTACATCTTTCTACCACGGACCCGGCCGCCCATCTTGCCGATACGGTGGCCGGCAGCATTGCCGGCCTGACGGTGAGCTGCATAGACCCGGCCCGCGAAGTGGCGGGTTACACCGAGGAACTGCTGGTGCGTGCCGCACCCAATCTGGATGAGGCCGGCCGGGCATTGCTCGAAGAGGATTTGCGCTCTCCTTGCACCGAGGAAATTGCGGTTTTCCGCGCATTTGCCAAAATCGTCGACGAGGGGCGCGAAGGCTTTGTTGTGCTCGACACAGCCCCCACCGGACATACCCTGCTGCTGCTCGATGCTGCCGAAGCCTTCCATCGTGAGGTGCTGCGCACACAGGGAGATATGCCAAAAAGCGTTGTGGAATTGCTGCCGCGCCTGCGTGATCCGGATTTCACACGCATTCTGATCGTCACACTGCCGGAAGCCACGCCTGTGCATGAAGCGCAGCGTTTGCAGCAGGATCTGGCCCGCGCTGGAATTAGTCCTCATGCCTGGGTCATCAACCAGAGCCTGTTTTCCAGCGATACCAGCAACCCTTTGTTGCGCCTGCGAGGTGACTTTGAAGTGCCCTTCATCAACCATGTGACCAGTGCGTTGTCTGTACGTACGGCTCTGGTGCCTTGGCTCGCAGAACTGCCGGTCGGCCAGGCAGGTCTATCACAGTTGACCGGTGCCAATTGTTCCACTGCTGAATCACCCCGGCTTCAGCACGTATGACGGTCCGCTTGGCGCCGCCCGCGCCCGTACCGGACGCGCTCTTCATCTCACAACCGCCGAGCAACAAATAAAAACGACACCGCGTGGGTGTCGTTTTTATTTGTTGGTGGAGACGGCGGGAATTGAACCCGCGTCCGCAAGTACTCTACAGATAGTTCTACATACTTAGCCATGTTATTTAATTTGATCCCGTACACGCCAACCGGCGGGCTGGTAAAGGACGAGTCACCTTGGTTTTAGCTCCGATCAAAGTGACCCTGACCGGCACGATTCCGTGTAAATGACCTCACTCATCTCAACCTTGCGGTATCGAGCCCCTCCACGGACAGCAGGGTGTGAGGTCTAGCAGACTAAGCTGCTAAAGCGTACTTTTCGTCGTTTGCGACTAGTTTTTTCCAGCTGATTTACGAGGTGGCGGGTCCTCGGTATGCCCTACGCTGCTTTGTAACCCACGTCGAAGCCAAGTCGTCCCCGGTTCGAAATGCTTTTATAACCTACTGCGCAGCCAATCTGCTATGTTGCGTGCTCGCTCATTCCTCGTCTATCGATTAGATATGCCTCGGTCTTCGCTGTGCCGCTCCTTGCATCTTGGCTTGCTCGCTACGGTTCTAAAAGCATTTACCCGTTGCGAGTTAAATAGATTGTAGCAGGTTCAGAGTGGGATTAAGCCGAGAAGTTCCATTGGCTTGTTGATGCTGCCGTGCGCATTCCAGTTTTCGACGGATGCATCGTGGCTGACATAGCCGTAGCTGGCGATGATACCGCGCATTCCGGCGGAGTTTGCCGCTTGCATGTCGCGCAGGTCGTCGCCGAGATAGAGGCACTCGGCAGCGGCGACGCCGATAAGCTGGCAGGCTTTGAGCAGCGGTTCCGGATGTGGCTTGGCATGGGCGTAGGTGTCGCCGCTGACCATGCAGGCGGCGCGCTCCGCATAGCCCAGTGCCTGCATCAGCGGCACGGTGTAGCGGTGCGGCTTGTTGGTGACGATACCCCACTTGATGCCGTGCTGTTCCAGTGTGTCGACAAGCTTTGCCGTGTCGTCGAACAGCTGGCTCTGCACGCAGATGTTTTTTGCGTAATAGTCGAGAAAGATGTCGCGCAAGGTGTCGTAGTCGGGATGATCCGGCTCGATGCCGAAACCGGTCTTGAGCAGGCCGCGCGAACCGTGCGAGGCTTGCGGGCGCAACGCCGCCAAAGGCAGTGGCGGCAGATCGCGCATGGCGCGTGTGTGGTTGAGTGCTATGGCGAGGTCGGGTGCGGTATCGGCGAAGGTGCCGTCGAGGTCGAACAATACGGCTTTAACGGTTCGCCCTGAGCTTGTCGAAGGGTGAACGT
>CAZCKZ010000211.1:0-3858 GCA_964499395.1 uncultured Gallionella sp.
GCCACTTCCGTGCCGCACAAATCGTCCGCATCGCAGGTATGGCATTGCCCGTCCACTGCTGCGCCCTGTTTGTTCAATTGTCCTTCCAGCACTTCGATGCGCTCCATCAGGCAGGCAATGGCGCGCCCCACCGGGTCCGGGATCAGGTGGTGATCCAGGTTGATACCGTAGATATTGCCGGCGCCCGCATCTTCGGTGCGCAGCACGATCCTGCCCGGGATGCCGACCACGGTGCGCTCGGCAGGCACATCGCCGACCACCACCGAATTGGCACCGACGCGCACCTGGTCGCCGAGCGTGATCGCGCCGAGTATCTTGGCGCCCGCCCCCACCACCACGCCGTCGCCCAGCGTGGGATGGCGCTTGCCCTTGTTCCAGGTCGTGCCGCCCAGAGTTACGCCGTGATACATCGTCACGTCATTGCCGATCTCGGCGGTCTCGCCGATCACCACACCCGCACCGTGATCGATGAAGAAGCGCCGCCCGATGCGCGCGCCGGGATGGATGTCGATGTTGGTGAACAGCCGCGCAACAAAGGACACCACGCGCGCCGGATAACGCAGGCCGGATTTCCACAGGCGATGCGCGATGCGCTGCAGCAGCAGGGCATGCACGCCCGGATAGGTGGTCAGCACCTCGAAGCGCGAACGCGCGGCCGGGTCGCGATGGAACACGCATTCCACATCCTCGCGCAACAGGGTAAAAAAAGACGGGATTTCCGGTGTTGCCATCGCATCCATATCCACACCCTTGTTCACATTGGCATTCGGCAGGGTATCTTCCATTTTTCGCTCCCCTAGTGCATTACGCCGGGCAGACAGCGCCCGATGAAGCGTTGATAGAGGAACAGCAATTCCTGATCGGCCGGCGAACGCTTGGCGCGTTCGGCAAATGCGCGTATGTCCGGCAGCAAGGCGCGCGCTTCCACCGAGCTGAGCGTCAGCCCCATGCTGGAATACGCCGACATCACGCCGTGCGTGCCCGAATGTTTGCCGACCACCAGCTTGTGGCTGCGTCCCACTTCGACTGGATCGAAACCCTGATAGTTGTCGGGATTCTTGAGCAGGCCGTCCACATGGATGCCGGCCTCGTGCGTGAACACCCCCCCGCCCACCACGCTCTTCTGCCAGGGAACCGGGCGGCCGGAAGCGGCCGCGACGCATTCGGACAGCGCGGTGAAATGCATCAAATCGATGCCGGTGTCCATGCCGTAAAGTTTTTTCAGTCCCAGCGCGACTTCCTCCAGCGGCGCATTGCCGGCACGTTCGCCCAGCCCGTTGACCGTGGTATTCAGGTGCGTCGCACCGGCCACGGCGGCGGCGAGACTGTTGGCCGTCGCCAACCCGAGATCATCGTGCGCGTGCATCTCGATTTCCATATCCACCGCAGCACGCAATGCAGCAATAGCCTTGTGCACGCCGAACGGCTCCATCACGCCGAGCGTGTCGGCATAACGGATGCGGCACGCGCCTGCGGCCTGCGCGGCTTCCGCCACCTGCAACAGAAAATCGGGGTCGGCGCGCGATGCATCCTCGCAGCCGACGATCACATCCAGTCCCATGTCGTAGGCGTGCGGCACCATTTCATGGATCGTTTCAAGCACCCAGGCACGATCCCGATTCAACTTCTTGCCCAGATGAATATCCGAAACCGGGATCGACACGTCTATCATCTGCACGTGCAGCGCGCCGCACGCTTCGATATCCTCGATACACATTCTGCTCCAGACGATCAATTTCGCATTCAGTCCCAGCGCCGACACCGCATTGATACTCTCGCGTTCCTCTGCACCCATCGCCGGAATGCCGATCTCCAGCTCGGGTACGCCGAGCGCATCGAGCTGGCGGGCGATGTTCAGCTTTTCTTCCAGCGTGAACGCCACCCCGGCGGTCTGCTCGCCGTCGCGCAGTGTGGTGTCGTCGATGATGATGGTGCGGGTCATGTTGTTTGCCTTATGCGTAGGTCGGCGCAAAAGCCTTTTCCGGTTCCGCCGCCGGGCCGTCGCCTTCCCAGTACGGCGACAGCTTGCGCAATTGCGCGATGATCTCGGGCACGACCTGGATCACGCGATCAATTTCGTCTTCGGTCGTGTAGCGCGACAGCGAGAAACGCACCGTGCCGTGCGCGGCTGTGTAGGGAATGCCCATCGCGCGCATCACGTGCGAAGGCTCCAGCGAGCCGGAAGTGCAGGCGGAACCCGAACTTGCCGCGATGCCGAACTTGTTGAGCAGCAGCAGGATCGCTTCGCCCTCGATGAATTCGAATGCGATGTTGCTGGTGTTGGGCAAACGGTTGGCCGGGTCGCCGGTGACGAACGAGCGCGGCACTTTGGACAGGATCGCCGTTTCCAGTTTGTCGCGCAGCCGCGCCACTTCGGTATTCTCGAATTCCATCGCTTCCATTGCCATCTCCGCAGCCATGCCCAGACCGACGATGGAGGTGGTGTTCTCGGTGCCCGCACGCCGGCCGCGTTCCTGGTGTCCGCCGCGCAGCAACGGACGGAAACGCACGCCGCGCTTGAGGTACAGCACGCCGATGCCCTTGGGCGCATGCAGCTTGTGTCCCGACACGGAAAGCATGTCGATCTTGGTGTCTTTGAGATTCATCGGCACCTTGCCGACGGCCTGTACCGCATCGGTGTGGAACATCGCACCGGCGGCATTCGCCAGTTCGGCCATCTCGACCACCGGAAAGAACGTGCCGGTCTCGTTGTTCGCCCACATCACCGACACCACCGCCACCTTGTCGGTCAGCAGTTTTTTGTATTCGTCCAGATCGAGGCGTCCCCTGTCGTCCACGTTGAGATAGTGCACCTTGTAGCCGTCCTTCTCCAGCCATGTACACAGCGTCAGGACAGCAGGATGTTCCACGGTGGTGGTGATGATTTCCTTGCGCTCCGGCTGCGCCCTCAATGCGGACAGGATCGCGGTGGAATCCGACTCGGTGCCGCAGGACGTGAAGATGATCTCGGAATCATGCTCGGCGCCCAGCATGTCCTGCACCTGCATGCGCGCCTTCTTGATCGCCAGGCCGACCTTGTTGCCGAAGCTGTGCATCGACGAGGGATTGCCGAACTGCTCGGTGAAATACGGCAGCATGGCTTCCACCACCGCAGGATCTACCCGCGTGGTTGCGTTGTTGTCGAGATAGATGCCTGTCATGTTGTTGCTCCTTGTTCTGGCTAGGGTGGGCACGTATTGTGTGCCCACGCGGTTAACGGAATTGCCTGCATCAACGGCGTGGGCAACAAGTTGCCCACCCTGCAAATTTATTTCATTGCCCTGGTCAGCGCGCCCGTCTTGGTCGGCACGATCTTGATGAACTCTTTCAACTCTTCCATCAATTTTTGCTGTATGCCCTGCAGGGTCAGCGCTTCCATCTGGCAACCGGCGCATGCGCCGGTCATGTTGACGTAGATGGTCTTGCCGTCCACATCCACCAGTTCGATGTCGCCGCCGTCCCGCTTCAATTGCGGACGGACTGATTCCAGCACCGCCTCGATCTTGCGGATGCGCTGCAGATTGGTCATCCCGGCAGGCGCTGCTTCCTCTTTCGCTCCGCCACCCGGCGTGAAAGTCTCGCCGCGCTCGACCATCACCTTGACCAGGATCTCTTCGATGCCTTCGTGGCAGGAAGAACAGCCGCCGCCCGCCTTGGTGTAGTTGGTCACGTCCTGTACCGAGGTAAGATTGTTCGCGCGTATCGTTTCTTCAATCAGCACCGCATCGATGGCGAAACACTTGCACACCAGCGCGCCTTCTTCGTGATCGTCGCTCCACACTTCGCCGCGATAATTGGCCACAGCAGCCTGCAAGGCTTCGCGTCCCATCACCGAACAGTGCATCTTCTGTTCGGGCA
>CAZCKZ010000212.1:0-3840 GCA_964499395.1 uncultured Gallionella sp.
CGGGAGGGTAATTCGACGACCGATCCACAGGCTGCACTTGAAGGCAGCATGTTGCCGGCGGGGGGCGTCAAGGGGGCAATGCTGGCACTATTGATCGAGTTGTTGTCGTGCGCCTTGACCGGAGCGGCGTTCGGCTTCGAGGCGGAGTCGTTTTTCTCCGAGACCGGGCAGCAGGCGCGTATTGGACAGGGGTTTCTGGCGTTCGATCCGGGTGCGCTGGCAGGCACCGCTGTTTATTACGAACGCATCGAAACATTGATTGGTGCCATGCTCGCGGACCCGGAGGTGAGGCTGCCGGGCGAGCGCCGATCCAGCACGCAAGCGCGCGCGCGCGAACAGGGTGTCGAAATTTCTGACGCTCTTTATTCACAGCTTGTCACATTGGCGCAAGTCTGAGCGGTGAAGTCGGGAATCGGCGCCAAAGAAAATCGAGTGCGCTATACCAGCCAAACCACGTCTCGACGATGGATCGGTTCTTCTGCAAACCCGTAATGACTCTCACGAGCCATACCCGCGATAGATGTTTGCGTGCGAAGTTTTATGAACCCGGCAATCCTGATTCCCATCTGCAATGAAAAGCGAATGGCCGCTTGGTGCCAGTCCTTGAACTTTGCCGATCATTGGTGCGATCCGTTCGGACTCAACAAGCAAGGATCTTCACCGAATCTGGACTTCAGGTCAGCGAGACATTGAGTGTATGCGCCGATAATATCCTGAAAATGTCTGGTGCCCCGAACACGAATCGAACGTGTGACCCCACTCTTAGGAGGAGTGTGCTCTATCCACTGAGCTACCGGGGCGATGTTATCATTCTACCGTAATCCTGCTGAATCCAGATTACGCTCTTTCTTCCCCACATGTTCCCCAAAATGGTGAGTGAACTTGAGTGTTGATGAATGAATACCGATGATGAAATATTACGCAAGACAGTAGTTTCACTTGCGGGGCCATTAACAGAAAGCCCCTGATACTGCTTGGAATGGGTCGGTTATATCCATTTAATTACCGGGACAGTCAGGTTGACCGGCGAAAGGCCGGATTTTAGCGCAAACAACGCACAACTAAAACGCCAATGACACAAATGACCCTGCGCAAATGACACGACACAAATTACCCGCCACCGTGATCGCGATCGGCCTCGTCAGTTTTTTTAACGACCTGGCTTCGGAGATGGTGACGCCATTCATCCCGATACTGATTGCCACCGTGCTGGGCGCGGGGCCGGTGATCCTGGGTCTGGTGGAAGGCGTTGCGGATGCAGCGGCGAGCGTTCTCAAGTTGTGGGCGGGAAATTATTCCGACCGCAAGCATGGACGGCGAAAAAAGTTGATGGTGTTCGGTTATGGCCTGTCCAATCTGGCGCGTCCGCTGCTGGGCCTGGTGACGAGCTGGGGCGCGCTGCTGTTGCTGCGCAGCCTGGATCGCGCCGGCAAGGGTTTGCGCAATGCACCGCGCGACGCGCTGCTGGCGGACAGCGCGCATGCGGAGATACACGGTCTTGCCTACGGCTTTCATCGCGCGATGGATAACGCCGGCGCGCTGGGCGGCACGCTGCTCGCCGTTGCCGCGTTGAGCTGGATGCACTGGCCGGTGCGCGAAGTGATCCTGTGGTCGGCGGTGCCGGGCGCAATGGTGCTGCTGGTTCTGCTCTTCGGCGTGCGCGAACCTCCGCCAAATCCCGAACCTGAGAGTCCGGAAGCGGAACAGGAAAGACCGCCCATCCAGCTTTCCTGGTCATTGCTTTCGCCGACCATGCGCCGTTATCTTCTGGTGCTGGTGCTGTTCACTTTTGCGCGCGCATCCGAGACATTCATCCTGTTGCGCGGCAACGAGCTGGGCATGAGCCTGGTGCATGTGTTGCTGCTCTGGGCGCTGCTCAATGTCTGCAAATCCGCGGCATCGCTGCCGGGTGGCCACATGGCGGATGTGTTCGGCAAGCAGCGCATGACCATCATCAGCTGGTCGGGCTATGCGCTGAGTTTTGTGCTGATCGGCATGGTCGGGCACAGCAGCGCATTGTGGTTCGCCACCGCGCTCTACGGCCTGCTGATCGGCATCGGCGAGGGTTCGGAACGCGCATTGATCAGCCTGTATGCCGACGAGCGCGAGCGCGGCACCGCATTTGGCTGGTATCATCTCGCCGTGGGTATCAGTGCGATCCCTGCCGGGGTTCTGTTCGGCACGATCTGGCATTACTGGAATGCCGGCGACGCTTTTCTGTTTGCAGGAGCACTGTCATTGCTGAGCGTGCTGTTGCTGCGTTTCTGGAGTTTCAGTGCATATCGATCGGAGTGAAATAAGATGAAGTGGCTGGCCATAGTTGCAGTGTTGATCGTGTTTGCGGCGTTGCTGGTGGCGCGCGCCGCGCGCGCCGGCGAATTGCCGAAAGTGGGTGAGCCCGCGCCGGCTTTCAACCTGCCCGACCAGAATGGAAAACTGCATACCCTGCAGGAGTATCGCGGCAAGTGGCTGGTGCTGTATTTCTATCCCAAGGACGACACGCCGGGTTGCACACAGGAGGCATGCGCGTTTCGCGATGACCTGAATCAAATAACAGAGCTTGGCGCACAGGTGGTGGGCGTGAGCGTGGACGATACCGCCAGCCATGCGGAGTTCGCCAAAAAATATCATCTGCCTTTTCCGCTGCTGGCGGACAAGACCACCGAGACAGCGGAGCGATACGGGGCGCTGTTGAATTTATGGCTGTTCAAGTTCGCGCGGCGCTATACATTCCTGATCGACCCGAAAGGCAATATCGATAAGTTGTATCTGAGTGTGGATACCTCGCGACACTCAAAACAGATCATCGATGATCTGAAGAAGTTGACGGGACCCGGTAAGGTATAATCAGGCACTGTTTGCTATAGGTGCACGCGGGCATCCGGTTTCCCTCCCTGCAAGAATGGGGGGACGAAACGCAAATGCCACGACCTGTGCGTTGATCTTCCCCATTTAATCTTTTCAAAAAATTCTATGCCGTTTATCACTCTGGACAAAGCGAGTCTCGCCTTTGGTCATGTCGCTTTACTGGATCATGCCGATTTTCAACTCGACGAGGGCGAACGCGTCGGCCTGATCGGGCGCAACGGCGGCGGCAAGTCGAGCATGATGCGCGTGCTTGCAGCACAGGGAAATCTTGATGATGGTCTGGTGTGGCGCGCGCCGACGGCGCGCATCTGCTACGTCAGCCAGGAGCCGGTGCTGGATCCCGACGACACGGTATTCGATGCGGTGGCGAAGGGTTTGGGCAAGCTGCAAAAGCTGCTGCACGATTATCACCATGTATCCCATCAGCTGGCCGAGCCGGATGCGGACTTCGACAAGCTGCTGGAAGAAATGCAGCATTTGCAGACCCAATTGGAATCACAGGACGGCTGGCAGGTCGAAGCGCGCATCGAGACCGCGATTTCCAAACTGGATCTGGATCCCGACAAGCGCGTCGGTGACATGTCGGGCGGGCAGCGCAAGCGTGTGGCACTGGCACAGGCGCTGGTGGCAGAGCCTGATGTGCTGATACTCGACGAGCCGACCAATCATCTGGATTTCGCCTCGATCGAATGGCTGGAAGGACTGCTGAACAATTTCAACGGCGCGGTGCTGTTCGTCACGCATGACCGGCGCTTTCTGGACAATGTCGCGACGCGCATCGTCGAGCTGGATCGCGGCAAGCTGGCGAGCTTCCCGGGCAATTTTTCCGCCTATCAGGCGATCAAGGAACGCATGCTGGCGGACGAGGCGGTGGTGAATGCCAAGTTCGACAAGGTGCTGGCGCAGGAAGAAGTGTGGATACGCCAGGGTGTGAAGGCGCGCCGCACCCGCAACGAGGGCCGCGTTTTGCGC
>CAZCKZ010000213.1:0-3786 GCA_964499395.1 uncultured Gallionella sp.
GCTGAAAGCCTGGGCATCCTGCTACGCCTGCTTTCGCCTATCGTTCCACACATCACCCAGGCGCTGTGGCAGGAACTCAAATATGGCGAAGAACTTGGTTATGGCGACGACATACTCAGCGCACCTTGGCCGAAAGTTGACGAAGCCGCACTGGTACAGGACGAAATCGAACTGGTGATCCAGGTGAACGGCAAGTTACGCGGTAATATCACGGTCGCAAAAACCGCCGACAAAGCGACGCTGGAGAAGTTGGCGCTCGCTCACCCGGCAATCGAAAAACATTTGGCGGGTGTCATACCTAAAAAGATCGTGGTCGTGCCGGGTCGTTTGATCAACGTTGTCGTCTAGGAGAAATCTTGCGCCTTCTGATTCAATTATTAGTCCTGCTGACTGCCGCCCTGTTGCTGGCCGGCTGCGGATTTCATCTGCGCGGAGAGGCAGCCATGCCGTTCGAAACACTTTATCTGGATGCGGCAAATCCCGACACGGCCTTTGTCAAGGAATTGCGCCGCAGTTTGGAGGCGAACAAGGTGAAATTGCTGGACACGGCCAAGCAGGCTGATGTCGTGCTCAACATCGTTTCTGAAATTCCAGACAAGCAAATTCTTACACTGGATGCCAGCGGGCGCGTAAATGAATTCCAGTTGTTCTACCGCGTTTCCCTGCGCGCATATGATCAACAGCATGATGACTTGATCCCCGCCGAGGAAATTGTGATGCGCAGTGATTTCCCTTACGACGACAATCATGTGATGGCCATGGAAACTCAGGAATCCATGCTTTACCAGGACATGCGCACGAACATGGTGCAGCAAATCGTGCGGCGTCTGAGTCGCGTCAAGCTGAAGCCAAAATAGACCATGGCCATCTCCAGCGAAGAATTGCCGCGCCATCTCGCCTCCGGTTTGAAGCCGTTGTACGTGGTGTTTGGTGACGCACTGTTGCTGGCGATCGAAGCGGCGGACAGCATACGGGCTGCGGCGCGCGCCGCCGGATATAGCGAACGCGAGACCTTGATTGCCGAACAGCATTTCAAATGGGCAGAGTTGCGCAACAGCGCCCAGAGCCTTTCCCTTTTCTCCTCGCGCAAGGTGATCGATCTGCGTATCCCGTCCGGCAAACCCGGTGTCGAGGGCGGGCAGGCATTGCAGGATTATGCGGCGAATTTAAGCAGCGATGTGCTGACGCTGATTTCACTGCCCAGGCTCGACTGGGCCGCCCGGAAAAGCCAGTGGTTCGGCGCGCTTGAAAGGCATGGCGTGATGGTTTCAGCCGACGATATTCCGCGAAGCGCGTTGCCGCGCTGGATCGCCGAAAGGCTGAAAGGACAAAATCAGCGCGCCGACGAGGCTGCGCTGGAATTTCTCGCGGAGCGTTGCGAAGGCAACCTGCTCGCCGCGTTTCAGGAAATCCAGAAACTCGCGTTGCTGTTCCCCGCCGGAATGCTTTCTTTCGAAAATGTCAAAGACTCGGTAATGGATGTGGCGCGCTATGATATTTCAAAGCTTTCGGAGGCAATGCTGACCGGAAACGCGGCACGCTACACGCGCATCCTCGACGGACTGCGCGCCGAAGGAACTGCCACCGTGCTGGTTTTATGGGCGCTCAGCGAAGATATCAGGACGCTGTGCAAGATTCTGCAAGCTGTACAGCGCGGCGGTAACCTCGGCAACGCGATGCGCGACATAAGGGTACGCAAAGACAAACAGGGGTTGATCGAGAATGCGGCTCGCCGCCTGAAATTTCCGCACCTCGAGCGCGCCATCCAGCAAGCTGCACGACTGGACAAGACGATCAAGGGCTTGCGCCAGGGAGATGTGTGGGATGAATTGCTGCAACTCGGATTGCGCTTTGCCAAATCATGAACGATATTCTTCTGGTTATTACCAATCTGCCCGACGCTGCATCAGCGGAAAAACTTGCGCGTCGACTCATCGAAGAGCGTGCTGCCGCATGCGTGAACCAGCTTGCCCCCTGTACCTCGACTTACCGCTGGAAGGATAACATTGAGACCGCTTCCGAAGTGCCGTTGCTGATCAAAACCACACAGGCCGCTTACCCGCGACTTGAAAAATTGATACGCGAAGCGCACCCTTACGAACTTCCCGAAATCATCGCTGTCTTGGTAACAGCCGGTTTACCCTCTTATCTGGACTGGGTAAACGATGAAACAACCACTCTCAAGGAATAACCATGCGTTTTGCTTTACTGCTGCTGCTTTGTCTCGCCGTTCCCGCCTCGAATGCTGAAAGTCTTCTGGACCGGCTTTCAAATCTGGCTGTCAGCAAACAACCCGACTTCCTGCAGCCCGATGAGGCCTTTAGCCTGGAAGTGAAGGCGCGTGATGCGCACACCTTGCAAGCCAACTTCAACGTTACACCCACCTATTATTTGTATCGCGACAAAATCACTTTTACCACCAAGGACAACACGGTCAAAATCACGTCGGTGAGTTTGCCCAAAGGCGAAATAAAACACGACCCAAATTTTGGCGACACCGAAGTATTTCATCATTCGTTTCAAGGCTTGATCGCGCTGAGTCGTTCCAGTAATGCGGCAACCAGCATTGTGCTGAACGCCGTCTACCAGGGCTGCAGCGAGCAGGGCCTGTGCTACCCGCCCATCACCAAGACCTTGCGCGTCTCCCTGCCGGAAGTTACCACCGGCCAGCCGGCACCCCCGCTGCTGGCTGAATCCCCGCCGCCCTCATCCCAACCTGCCTCTGAAGACTCGAAAATTGCGAAGCTGTTCACGGGCGGGAATTTCTGGCTGATCATTTCCTTTTTCTTCGGTGCGGGACTGTTGTTATCGCTGACTCCGTGTGTGTTTCCGATGATCCCGATCCTGTCCGGAATCATCGTCGGGCGCGGCCACAAAATCACCCATATGCACGCTTTCATCCTGTCGCTGGCTTACGTGCTGGGCATGGCGATCACTTACGCCGCCGCGGGTGTGGTTGCGGGATATTCCGGCAACCTGATATCCAATGCACTGCAAACACCCTGGGTGCTCGGCAGCTTCGCCGCAGTGTTCGTGCTGCTGTCATTGTCGATGTTCGGTTTTTATGAGTTTCAACTCCCCACCGCTTTGCAAAGCAAGCTGAGTGACACCAGCAACCGCCTGCACGGCGGACACCTCAGCGGGGTGTTCGTAATGGGCGCGCTGTCTGCAATCATCATGGGTCCCTGCGTGGCCGCACCGCTGGCAGGGGCACTGCTCTACATTGGAAAAACGCACGATGCCGTGCTGGGCGGCATTGCACTGTTTGTAATGGCGCTGGGCATGGGCGCGCCGCTACTGCTGATCGGTTCTTCGGCAGGCGTATTACTGCCCAAGGCCGGCGCGTGGATGGAAGCGGTCAAGCAATTTTTCGGTGTGATGCTGCTGGCGTTGGCTATCTGGATCATCCAGCCGCTGTTGCCCGTCAGCGTAGAGATGCTGTTATGGGCGGCGCTGCTGATCTTTTCCGCGATTTACCTGCGTGCATTGGATGCGCTGCCACACAATGCCGGCGGCTGGCACAAGCTGCTTAAGGGAATCGGTTTGTTCGCCTTGTTGCTGGGTGCGGCTTATCTGATCGGAGCACTGTCGGGAGCGCGCGACATTCTGCGTCCGCTCGGCAACGTTGGCCGCGCCGAAACATTGGCACCCGCCACATTGCAGTTTTCCCGCGTCAAGGATATCGCTGATCTTGATCAACACATTGCCCAGGTGCGCGGAAAACAGCTCGTAATGCTTGATTTCTATGCCGACTGGTGTATCTCTTGCAAGGAATTGGAACGCTTT
>CAZCKZ010000214.1:0-3757 GCA_964499395.1 uncultured Gallionella sp.
ATTGCGCGACATCGAACGCGTGCTGTACTTCGAAGCCTATGTGGTGACCGAACCGGGCATGACGCCGTTGAACCGCGGTCAGTTATTGTCCGAGGACGACTATCTTGCCAAAACTGAAGAATACGGCGATGAATTTTCCGCGACCATGGGAGCGGAAGGTGTTCGTTCCTTGCTGGCCAGCCTGGATGTCACCTCAGAGATCGAAACGATACGCGCCGATCTGGCAGCAACCGGCTCGGAAACCAAGATCAAGAAGTACGCCAAGCGGCTAAAGATACTGGAAGCGTTCAACTCGTCCGGTATCAAGCCGCAATGGATGGTGATGACCGTGCTGCCGGTGCTGCCGCCGGAATTGCGTCCGCTGGTGCCGCTGGATGGCGGTCGTTTTGCAACTTCCGATCTGAATGATCTGTATCGTCGCGTGATCAACCGCAACAACCGTCTGCGCCGCCTGCTCGAACTGAAAGCGCCGGATATCATCGTGCGCAATGAGAAGCGCATGTTGCAGGAAGCGGTGGACTCGCTGCTGGACAACGGCCGTCGCGGCAAGGCGATGACCGGTGCGAACAAGCGCCAGTTGAAATCCCTGGCCGACATGATCAAGGGCAAGAGTGGTCGTTTCCGTCAAAACCTGCTGGGCAAGCGCGTCGATTACTCGGGCCGTTCAGTGATCGTGGTCGGGCCGCAGCTCAAGCTGCATCAGTGCGGATTGCCCAAGAAGATGGCATTGGAATTGTTCAAGCCGTTCATATTCAGCCGTCTCGAGGCAATGGGACTGGCAACCACGATCAAGGCCAGCAAACGTATGGTCGAATCGGAAGAGCCGATCGTGTGGGATATCCTCGAAGAAGTGATTCGTGAGCATCCGGTGATGCTGAACCGCGCGCCAACTTTGCACCGCCTGGGTATCCAGGGGTTCGAACCGATCCTGATCGAAGGCAAGGCGATCCAGTTGCATCCGCTGGTCTGCTCGGCATTTAACGCCGACTTCGACGGCGACCAGATGGCCGTGCACGTTCCATTGTCTTTGGAAGCACAAATGGAATGCCGCACGCTGATGCTGGCTTCCAATAACGTACTGTCGCCCGCAAACGGCGAGCCCATCATCGTTCCGTCGCAAGACATCGTGCTGGGCCTGTACTACATGACCCGCGAAAAGGTGGGTGCATTGGGCGAAGGCTCGATGTTCGCCAACATTGCCGAAGTGTCGCGCGCTTACGAGACCCGCGAAGTCGAATTGCAAGCCAAGGTGATCGTGCGCCTAAAGGAAATGCATAAAGACGAGGCGGATCAACCGATAGAAAAAGTGGTGCGCTATGAAACAACGGTAGGCCGTGCCTTGCTGTCCGAAGTGCTGCCGGCGGGTCTGCCATTCGCGCTGATCAACAAGGCGCTCAAGAAGAAAGAGATTTCGCGTTTGATCAACGCCAGTTTCCGCCAGTGCGGCCTGCGCGATACCGTGATCATGGCAGACAAGCTGATGTATACAGGGTTTACCTACGCGACCCGCGCCGGGATTTCGATTTCCGTGGATGATATGTTGATGCCGCTGCAGAAGAACGAGCTGATCGGTGCAGCCGAAAAGGAAGTCAAGGAGATCTATACACAGTACACCTCCGGTCTGGTCACCGATGGCGAACGCTACAACAAAGTGGTCGACATCTGGGGCCGCACCGGCGATGTGGTGGCCAAGGCCATGATGGAACAGCTGGGCAGCGAACCGGTGATCGATCGTGTCACCGGCGAGCCGCGCATGGTCAAGGGCAAACCGGTGATGCAGGAATCATTCAACTCCATCTACATGATGGCGGATTCCGGCGCGCGCGGTTCGGCCGCACAGATACGCCAGCTTGCCGGGATGCGCGGCCTGATGGCCAAGCCGGACGGTTCCATTATCGAAACCCCGATCACCGCGAATTTCCGCGAGGGGTTGAACATGCTGCAGTACTTCATCTCCACGCACGGTGCGCGCAAGGGCTTGGCCGATACCGCGTTGAAGACCGCCAACTCGGGTTACCTGACCCGTCGTCTGGTGGATGTGACCCAGGATCTGGTGGTGATTGAAGATGACTGCGGCACGACCAATGGCACGGCGATGAAAGCCATGGTGGAGGGCGGTGAAGTCATCGAGGCTTTGAGTGAGCGCATACTCGGCCGCGTGGTCAGCACTGATGTGGTCAATCCGGAAAGCGGCGAAACGCTTTATCACGCCGGTACCTTGCTGGATGAAGCGGCGGTTGAGCGCATCGAAACGCTCGGCATCGACGAGGTGCGCGTGCGCACCCCATTGAGCTGTGAAACGCGTTTTGGCTTGTGCGCCAAGTGCTATGGCCGGGATCTGGGACGCGGCGGCATGGTGAACACCGGTGAGGCGGTCGGCGTTATCGCCGCGCAATCCATCGGCGAACCCGGTACCCAATTGACCATGCGTACCTTCCATATCGGCGGTGCAGCTTCGCGTACCGTCGTGGCCAGCCAGGTTGAAAGCAAATCCAATGGCGAATTGAAATACAGTGCAAACATGCGTGTGGTGACCACCGTGCGCGGTGAGGTGATTGTGGTGGCCCGCAGTGCCGAGGTGATCATTGTTGATGATCATGGCCGCGAGCGTGAACGCCACAAGGTGCCCTATGGCGCGACTTTGACGGCCAAGCAGGGCGACAACGTGCGCGCCGGTGTGGTGCTCGCGACATGGGATCCGCATACCCGTCCGATCATCACGGAATATGCCGGCACGATCAGCTTCCAGAACGTGGAAGAAGGTACGACCGTTGCCAAGCAGATCGATGAGGTGACCGGTCTTTCGACGCTGGTGGTGATCGATCCGAAACGATCCACCGCGCAAAGCAAGGGCGTGCGTCCTATGGTGCGCCTGTTCGACAAATCGGGCAAGGAAGTCAAACTGGCCGGCACCGAGACGGCAGTCAGTGTGACCTTCCAGACCGGCTCTATCATCACTGTCGAGGACGGCCAACTGGTGGGCGTTGGCGATGTGCTGGCGCGTATCCCGCAGGAAAGCAGCAAGACGCGCGATATTACCGGCGGTCTGCCGCGCGTGGCCGAGTTGTTCGAGGCACGCATACCCAAGGATGCAGGCATGTTGGCCGAATGCACCGGCACGGTTTCATTCGGCAAGGATACCAAGGGCAAGCAGCGACTGGTGATTACCGATGTGGATGGCGTCGCGAATGAATTCCTGATCCCCAAGGAAAAGCATGTGCTGGCACACGATGGCCAGGTGGTGAACCAGGGTGAAATGATCGTGGACGGCCCGGCCGACCCGCATGACATTCTGCGTTTGCTGGGCGTGCCGGCGCTGGCGCGTTACATCACCGACGAAGTGCAAGAGGTCTATCGCTTGCAGGGCGTGAAGATCAGCGACAAGCATATCGAAGTGATCGTGCGCCAGATGCTGCGTCGCGTGCAGATCACCGATGTGGGCGATACCCGCTTCATCACCGGCGAGCAGGTCGAGCGTGCCGACCTGTTGATCGAAAACGAAAAGATGGCAGCTGAAGGCAAGAATCCGGCTAGCTATGTCGATGTGCTGCTCGGAATCACCAAGGCATCGCTGTCCACCGATTCGTTCATCTCCGCAGCTTCCTTCCAGGAAACCACGCGCGTGTTGACCGAAGCGGCAATCATGGGCAAGCGGGACGATTTGCGCGGACTCAAGGAGAACGTCATTGTCGGCCGCTTGATTCCGGCGGGAACCGGGTTGGCCTATCACGTCACGCGTCGTAAGCAGCGTTTGGGT
>CAZCKZ010000215.1:0-3715 GCA_964499395.1 uncultured Gallionella sp.
ATCAAGCGCGATGGCGAGGTAGTCACTCAACTGTTCGCGTGAGTGCAAGCGCCGTGCAGTAGCCGACAACGATTTCAGGAACGGCGTGATCGCCTTGCCGTTGGGCGTTTTATACATCCGGCGGATGAATTCCATGATATCGGGCAGCGCATCTTCGCCCACTTCCCCGGCAACTTCCGGCCACACTTCCAGGAAGATCAGGATGGGCTCGGCACCGCGTCCCATCTTGCCGAGAAATCGCGCATGTTCGATGTAAGCTGCCACACCGCCGGCGGACAATGAAGACAACGCCACGCGCATGCAATCCGGAAACACCTCGGCCACCCGCGGGAAACCGCAAGCAAGCTCTGTCCAGTAGGATTGCAACTGCCCGGGAATCTCAACTGTTTCCATGGTCGGGTCTACGCGAAGGTGGCTTCAATGGCGTGATCAAGCGTTTCGCGAATGTCCGCATCGTCGGTGATCGGACGCACCAGCGCCATGCGGCAGGCGGCGCGCGGTTCGACCCCCCCCTTGATCAGCGTCGCCGCGTACACCAGCAGCCGAGTGGAAATGCCCTCGTCCAGCCCGTGGCCTTTCAGGTTGCGCGCCGCATGACCAATCTTCACCAGTTTGGCCGACAAGTCTTTGTCCATCCCGGTTTCCTTGCAAAGAATTTCGGTCTCGACATCGGCCTCCGGATAATCGAAATCGAACGCGGTAAAACGCTGCTTGGTGGATTGTTTCAAGTCCTTCAGCAAACTTTGGTAGCCCGGGTTATAGGAAATCACCAATTGGAAATCAGCATGCGCCTCGATCAGCTCGCCTTTCTTATCCAGCGGCAAAGTGCGCCTGTGGTCGGTCAGCGGATGGATCACCACCGTCGTATCCTGACGCGCCTCGACGATCTCGTCGAGGTAACAGATCGCACCGATGCGGGCCGCCGTGGTCAGCGGACCATCCAGCCAGCGCGTGCCGTTGGCATCAAGCAGATAACGTCCGACCAGATCGCTGGCAGTCATGTCCTCATTGCACGCCACGGTGATCAGCGGCTTGTTCAGCTTCCAAGCCATGTACTCGATGAAGCGCGACTTGCCGCATCCGGTCGGTCCTTTCACCATCACCGGCAGGCGTGCGACGTAGGCGGCTTCGTACAACTGCACCTCGTCGCCCTGCGCCTGATAGAACGGTTCCTTATGAACCTTGTATTGCTCTGTATTTTGCTTAGTCATGGTTTAACTCCAATGCACAACGTGTAACCGCACACACAAAACGGTTTTGAATCCCGGATAAAAACGCCCCCAACAAGTGGGGGCGCATTTTGTAGCATCGATGCTGCCTGAGCTTACTTGTGCACGCCCAGTTTTTCGCGCCAGCCCGGATACAGCTTGTCCGCATCGCCCGGGAAGGATTCGAACGCACGCGCGAATTCCTTGTGCTCCTTGGCGTACTGGATCGGATCGGCTCCCGCCTTCCAGCACTCGTAAGACTGACGCAATGAGATTGCGCCCGCTGCAGGGGAATCGATGTGACCGTATGCACCGCCGCCAGAAGTGTTGATCACATTACCGTGGCCAAGGTTTTCGAAGAAGCCCGGCAGACGCAACGCGTTCATACCGCCCGAGATGATCGGGGTGGTCGGCTTCATGCCGTACCACTTCTGGTGGTAAATCGGGCCTTGTGCCTCGTCGCGCTCGATCATGTAGGCGATGTTCTTGTCGGAAGCTTCGCCTTCCATCTTGCCGTAGCCCATCGTGCCAACGTGGATACCGGACGCGCCCTGCAGACGGGATATCTTCGCCAACACAAACGCTGTGTAACCGCGCTTCGCGGACGGCGAGGTGATCATGCCGTGACCGGCACGGTGGTAGTGCAGGTACTGGCTTGGATATTGACGGCGGGCAGTCGTGATCATGCCGGGACCGCCGACGAAACCGTCAACCAGGAACGCCAGCTTGTCGGCATCCGGGCCGAATGTCTCCAGACCGAAGTCTGCGCGGGCACACATTTCGTAGTGGTCGTCGGCCGTGATGTTCATCGAGAACAGCTTGGCCTCACCGGTTTCGTCCTGTGCACGCTTCATCGAGTCGTAAACCAGCGGCAGAACTTTCTTCAGCGGGCAGAACACCTGGTTGCCTTGCGGCTCGTCGTTCTTGATGAAGTCGCCACCCAGCCAGAACTGGTAGGCGGCCTTGGCAAACGGCTCGGGACGCAGACCCAGCTTGGGCTTGATGATGGTGCCGGCGATGTAGCCGCCGTCCTTGATCGGGCGGCCGAGGATACGCCACATGTCGCTGATGTCCTTGGCAGGGCCGTCGAACAACTGGATGGCGCGCTCCGGCACATAGAAGTCGTGAATCTTGGCATGCTCGATATCGCCCATACCCTGGTTGTTACCAATGATCAGGGTCAGAACGGAAACCATCATCATGCGGCCATCGGTTACGTTACGGTCAAACAGTTCCATCGGATATGCGATGCGCATATCTTCGGTGGCCTCGTCGATGTAATACACGAGCGCATCCACACCCTTGGTGAATTCGTCGGTAGTGCTCACTTCGACATTGGTGCCGGTGGATGATTCAGCAGCAAAGTGGGCCGCAGCTTCAAGATAGCCATGTCCGGACTTCGGCTTCATCCTGTAGGCAACCAGAATGTGCTTGCCACCCTTGATCAGATCCGCTTCTTTAAGACTCAGATCCGCATAACGATTTGATTGATCCATAACTTCTTCTCCCGTATCTAATGATTAATATTTACTGGCTTCGACATGCAACGTACGGAACTATAAAGAAGTCGTTGTATAAGATAAAGTCAATTATTGTTATTAACACTATAAGCAATACTTATAGTTTGATATAATCGATCCGACTTGATTTCAGGGCGCAAAACCATGTTCCACTTCACGCTGCGACAGCTGCAAGTATTTGAAAAGGTTGCAAATCATTTGAATTACTCGCGTGCTGCCGAAGAACTATACCTCTCGCAACCGGCAGTGTCCATGCAGATCAAGCAACTGGAGGGACACATCGGTTTACCGTTATTCGAGCAGATGGGGAAAAAGATTTTTCTCACCGAAGCCGGGCGCGAGCTGTTTCACTATGCCAGAAGCATCGCGCAACAGCTTTCCGAGATGGAAGCCGTATTCGACGAGATGAAAGGGCTGGGGCAAGGCAAGCTCACCCTTTCGGTGGTGAACACCGCAAACTACTTCACCCCGCAATTGCTCGCCAAATTTTGCCAGCGCCATCCCAACATCAATGTGATCCTGCAAGTTGCCAACCGCGATGCGGTACTCAAGCAGCTCGCCGACAACAGCACGGATCTCGCCATCATGGGGCAGCCGCCGGACGGGTTGGACATCAGCGCGGAGTCCTTTTTGGAAAACCCGCTGGTGGTGATCGCCCCGCCCGGCCATCCGCTCGCCAAATTCAAGCGCGTCAAATTTGCCAGGCTCGCAGAGGAAACTTTCCTGTCACGGGAACAGGGCTCCGGGACGCGCAGTGCGATGGAACGCGTCTTCGAACAGCACAAGATACAGCCGCACATCAGCATGGAAATGGAAACCAACGAAGCAATCAAACAGGCGGTTCAGGCCGGCATGGGGCTGGGTATCCTGTCGCTGCACAGCATCGACCTTGAACTGGAAACCGGGCGGCTCACGATGCTCAACGTGGAACACTTCCCGCTGCTGCGCCACTGGTTCGTCGCGCATCGCAGCAACAAACGCCTTTCC
>CAZCKZ010000216.1:0-3698 GCA_964499395.1 uncultured Gallionella sp.
CCTACGTGGTGCAGAACCTGTTTCGCCATTACCTGCCGCAATGGTTCGATGCGTACGTGATCGTTGCGATCCCGGTGGCATTCGTCGTGACCGGGCTGGTCGGCATCGCGCTGGAGCGCACCGTGATACGCCATCTGTACGGCCGACCGCTGGAAACCCTGCTGGCGACCTGGGGGATCAGCCTGATCCTGATGCAGCTGGTGCGCACCCTGTTCGGCGCGCAGAACGTACAGGTGGAGAATCCCGGGTGGATGTCCGGCGGCGTGCACCTGGCCTCCAACCTGGTGCTGCCCTACAACCGCATCACCATCATCCTGTTCGCGTTCGCGGTGCTGCTGCTGGTGTGGGCGCTGCTCAACAAGACGCGCCTCGGCCTGTTTGTCCGGGCCGTCACGCAAAACCGCAAGATGGCAGGCTGCGTCGGCGTGAACACCGCGCGCATCGATGCCTGGGCATTCGGGCTGGGTTCCAGCATCGCCGGCCTGGCCGGCGTTGCGCTGTCGCAGATCGGCAACGTCGGTCCGGACCTCGGCAAGACCTACATCGTCGACTCGTTCATGGTCGTGGTGGTGGGCGGGGTCGGGCAGCTTGCCGGCACGGTCTATGCCGCGCTGGGGCTGGGGATCATCAGCAAATACATGGAAGGCTTTACCGGACCGGTGATGGCCAAGATCATCGTGCTGGTCATCATCATCATTTTCATACAGAAACGTCCCCAGGGCATATTTGCGCTGAAGGGCCGTTCGGTGGATTGAGGTCGATATGTCATCTCGTTACCAGCCAATGTTGTTGCGCCTGATGGGCAGTTCCAGGTGGCGCGGCTATGCCGCCGCGATCTTCTTCCTGTGCATCCTGGTTCCGGTGCTGAACCTGGTCGTGCCGCCGGGCCACCTGCTGCATGTTTCGGACTTCACCATTTCGATCGGCGGGAAAATGCTGTGCTATGCGATGGTCGCGCTGGCGATGGACCTGATCTGGGGCTATACCGGCATACTCAGCCTCGGCCATGGCGTGTTCTTTGCGATGGGCGGTTATGCGTTCGGCATGTATCTGATGCGGCAGATCGGCACCGACGGCGCATACCACAGCAACCTGCCGGACTTCATGGTGTTCCTCGACTGGAAGGCCTACCCGTGGTACTGGACCGGCACCAGTCATTTCCTGTTTGCGCTACTGCTGGTCGTGCTGGTGCCCGGGCTGCTGGCCTTCGTGTTCGGCTGGTTCGCATTCCGGTCGCGGATCAAGGGCGTGTATTTTTCGATCATCACCCAGGCGATGACCTACGCGTTCATGCTGCTGTTCTTCCGCAACGAGACCGGCTTCGGCGGCAACAACGGCTTTACCGATTTCAGGCGCATACTCGGCATCCCGATCGCGACCTCCGAAATGCGCGTGACCCTGTTTGCGCTGAGCGGCCTGACTTTGCTGGCGATGCTGTGGATGTCGCGCTACATCGTCGACAGCAAGTTCGGCAGGGTGCTGACCGCGATCCGCGACGCCGAATCGCGCGTGATGTTCTCCGGCTACAACCCGCTGCATTACAAACTGGCGATCTGGACGCTGTCCGCGATGATGTGCGGCGTGGCCGGCGCGCTGTACGTGCCGCAGGTCGGCATCATCAACCCGAGCGAAATGTCCACGTCCAACTCGATCGAGATCGCGATCTGGGCGGCGGTGGGCGGACGCGGCACGCTGATCGGCCCGCTGCTCGGCGCCGGATTCGTGACCGCCGCGAAGAGCTGGTTTACCGCATCGTTCCCCGAATACTGGCTGTATTTCCTCGGCCTGCTGTTCGTCCTGGCCACGCTGTTCCTGCCCGAGGGCGTGATCGGGCTGGCCAGGAAACTGATGGAAAAACGGAAGCTGATGGAAAAACGCCGATGACGACGATACACGACAACACTGCCGAGATTTCAAGCGAGGGCGGCAGCCATATCTACCAGCCCGGCGTGCTGGATGTATCGCACGGGGTCGTGCTGTACCTGGACGATATCACCGTCAGCTTCGACGGATTTCGCGCGCTGAACAAGCTGAGCTTTTCCGTCGATGCGGGCGAGCTGCGCTGCATCATCGGCCCCAACGGCGCGGGCAAGACCACGATGATGGACGTGATCACCGGCAAGACCCGGCCGGATTCCGGCAGCGCATTCTTCGGCCAGACCATGGACCTGACGCGGATGACGGAGCCCGAAATCGCGCATGCGGGGATCGGCCGCAAGTTCCAGAAGCCGACGGTGTTCGAGCAGCACACCGTATTCGAGAATCTCGAGCTCGCGCTCAAGACCGACAAGCGCATCTGGCATTCGCTGTTCGGCAAACTGAGCGGCGAGGAACGCGACAGCATCAACGAAATCCTGGAGACCATCGCGCTGCAGGACAAGGCCGCCGGCCGTGCCGGACTGCTATCCCACGGACAGAAGCAATGGCTGGAAATCGGCATGCTGCTGGCACAGCAACCGCAGCTGCTGCTGCTGGACGAACCGGTGGCGGGCATGACGGACCAGGAAACGGAACGCACCGCCGAGTTGCTCAATGTACTGGCGGGGAAGCATTCCATCGTGGTGGTGGAGCACGACATGGACTTTGTCGCCAGCATTGCGCGCAAGGTGACGGTGCTGCATGAAGGCAGCGTGCTCGCCGAGGGCGACATGAACAAGGTACAGAATAACGAGAAAGTGATCGAGGTCTATCTTGGGCGCTAACATTCTTGAAGTCAGCGGACTGAACCAGTATTACGGCGGCAGCCACATCCTGCGCGACGTGGCGCTCTCGGCACCGATGGGCGCGTGCACCGTGATACTCGGGCGCAATGGCGTCGGTAAGACCACGCTGCTCAAGTGCCTGATGGGGGTATTGCCGATCAGGAGCGGCACGATTTCATTCGACGGCCGCGATGTGACTTCTGCGCGCACCTATGGCCGCGCGGCTGCGGGCATGGCCTATGTGCCGCAGGGGCGCGAGATCTTTCCGCGCCTGACGATAGAGGAAAACCTGCTGATGGGACTGGCGATGGCGAAAGGCAAGGCCGCGTCGACGATACCGCAGGACGTGTACGACATGTTCCCGGTGTTGAAAGACATGCTGCATCGGCGCGGCGGCGACCTCTCCGGCGGACAGCAGCAGCAGCTCGCAATTGCGCGCGCGCTGGTGTCGCGCCCAAAGCTGCTAATACTGGATGAGCCGACCGAGGGTATCCAGCCTTCCATCATCAAGGACATCGAGCGCGTGATCCGCATGCTGACGCAGCGCGGCGACATGGCGATTCTGCTGGTCGAGCAATACTACGACTTTGCGCGCGCGCTGGCGGACCACTACCTGGTCATGTCGCGCGGGCAGGTGGTGAAGCAGGGCGAAGGCAAGGACATGGACCGGGACAACATCCGCGATTTCGTGGCATTATGAGGCATGCATACGACAGCCGTATCGAACCCGATTGCACTTCCGCAGCCGATTGCACTTCCGCACTGGGAGGCGGAACTGAAGCTGGGATTCATCCGGCGCGACGGTCGCAGCTATCTGGCGCAGCGCCATCATCGCGGCCCCCTGGTGGTACAGAAAACACTCTATCCGGAAGGCGAGTCGGTCTGCCATGCGATCATCCTGCATCCGCCCGGTGGCGTGGCGGGTGGCGACCGGCTGAAAATCAGCGTGAATGCCGGACAGGATGCGCACGCATTGCTGACCACGCCGGGCGCCGG
>CAZCKZ010000217.1:0-3684 GCA_964499395.1 uncultured Gallionella sp.
CGGGGGTATCGATCAGGTTGAGGTTGTATACCTGGCCATCCCGCGACTTGTAGCTTAGCGTGGCAGTCTGCGCCTTGATGGTGATGCCGCGCTCGCGTTCCAGATCCATCGAGTCGAGCACCTGCGCTTCCATTTCACGACTGGACAAACCTCCGCAAAGCTGGATTATGCGATCCGCCAAAGTGGATTTCCCGTGGTCGATATGAGCGATGATGGAAAAATTACGGATATGCTGCATAGAGTCCAAAATAAAAATCCCGCCTGATTCGGCGATTACGTAAAGCGTCCGAATTCAAAGGGACGGATTCTAGCCGATTTGGGCGGGACACGCCGGGCCGAAATTACTTTTCGTCCAGCTTGATCGCAATATAAGTCGCGCTATCGCCTCTGCGCACCAACAATGCGACATTGTGCCTTCTGGGGACTTGTTTGAGCAATCCGTTCAGCTGCGCCAGCGAACGAATTTGCACATTGCCGATCGCAAGCAGCACGTCACCCGGTTGCAACCCTGCGGCAAGCGCGGACGAACCGGTCACATTCTCAACCAGCAAGCCGCCGCTGATTTGCAGTTGCTGGAGTTGGTCGGCACTCAGCTCGCTGGCGGCAATGCCCATACGTGGAATCATCTCTCCCGAATGGGAGGAAGGCTTCTTGGCAGCATGCGCAAGTCCGCTTTCACCCATTTCCGCAACCTCAACGGCGACTCGCCTGACCTTTCCCTTGCGCCACAACTTGACGGGCACCTTGGTGCCCGGCTTGATCACCGCCACCATGCGCGGCAGATCGCTGGAACTGTTCACCGGCTTGCCGTCAAATTCGAGGATCACATCGCTTGCCTGAATGCCCGCCTTGTCGGCCGGGCCGTTCTTTTCCACGTTGCTGACCAGCGCCCCATTGGGACTGCTCAAACCGAATGATTCAGCCAACTCGCGGGTCAACTCCTGTATCGTCACACCGATACGCCCGCGCGTCACCTTGCCGCTCTTGCGCAATTGGTCGGCGACTTGTGTTGCCACGTCTATCGGAATCGCGAAGGACAGGCCCATCGAACCGCCGGAACGCGTATAGATTTGCGAGTTGATGCCGACCACTTCCTCATTCATATTGAATAACGGGCCGCCGGAGTTGCCGGGATTGATTGCCACGTCCGTCTGAATGAACGGCACCAGATATTCCTGCGGCAAGGATCGGCCCTTGGCGCTGACAATACCGGCGGTAACGCTGTTGTCAAAGCCGAATGGTGAACCGATCGCCACCACCCATTCGCCGACCTTGAGTTTGTTCGGATCGCCCACTTTTACGGTCGGCAATCCTTTCGCTTCGATCTTCAGCAAAGCCACATCGGTACGGCTATCCGCCCCGATAACCTTGGCACTGAACTCGCGCTTGTCCGTCAGTCTCACGATAATCTTGTCGGCATGGTCCACCACATGCGCATTGGTCATGATGTAACCGTCTGAACTGATGACAAAACCCGATCCGAGTGAATGTGACTCATGCTCGCGGGGTATCTGGGGCGCGAAGCGGCGGAAAAATTCGTAGAAAGGGTCGTTTTCGGGAATATTGGGGAATCCCTGCATGCCTTGAACGATTTGCGTCGTACTGATATTGACGACCGCCGCGCCCTGCTTTGCCACCAGATCGGTGAAATCCGGCAATTCCTTGCTGTAAGCGAATGTGCTGCCGATTACCCCAAAGACCAGCGTCACGCCGAAAAGCAACGATGACAGACTTGCAAATTTTCTCAGCATGTATCTTCCCCCACAACAAACAATTGAATCAACAACCCGCCCGCCATGTGAACCAACCATCAGATTCAAGATTCCAGGGTTTCCCCGAACCGTTAACCCTGAACCATTCCACCTATTCCTCGCGCCATTGCCGTGCGATATAGGGCCGGGAATGATTCCTGTTCTGGCGCAATGAAATCCATTTGGCGATCACAAAACCGGCAGCCAGACCGAGCATCGCGCCGGCAGCAGCATATCCATCGCGTTGTCCGGCTTGCTCCACCCATGCATTACCAAGCATCGCGCCCGTTACCAGCAGCAGCAATGGCAACAGATAAACCACACTTATCCCGCGCAATACCGAACCCTCGGCAACCGACACGACGACTTCATCTCCGACACCGGCATTGATTGAATTATCTACCTGGAATTGGCGAGGTTTGCTGCAAAACAGCTGGGACAGCTTGCCCGCCCCGCAACCCTTGCCACTGCATTGTTCACAACCGCTGGCTTGACTGGCCTGAACAAAAGCATATTGACCTTCAACCTGAACAATTACAGCGCGCGTCTCCAGCATGATTACTTGCCGTTGTAGCGTACCGAATCGAGCACCTGCATAACTGTGCGCGGCGGAACTTCACCTACCACGGTAATCAGATTCTTATCCATCACCTTGTGATACAGGTTCACCGCGCCGCGACTGGACAAGCCGTCCTCATCATCTTCATCGCTGTCATTCGGCTCGATGAATATGGAAATCGAGCTCAATCCGTCTGAAAATACCATTTGCGTCACCGGGGCATGCCTGCCATGCATTTGTCGCTCAATCTCCATAATCTTCTTGAAACCGGACGGCAGCATATCTGCCACCCACCCGCTATTTATCGATTTGATATCTTTGGGAGTTTCCGGCATTTTTTTGTCCTGCGCCGCCGCATCGCATTCCTTAACCCAGGAGCGATCGATTTTCCCGCCTATTTGCAACTGGGTAAAAGCATATTGCTCCGCCACTTTATTGTTGCCTCCCAGCACAGCAGCCTTCAACAACAGACCCGAATCGGTGTGCACCCATATTTCGTGCGCGTAGCGCAAATTGTCATGGGGTTGAAACAGGATTACCTGAGTGTTGTATCCCGCTACCCGCTGCATGCCAAGCATCTTGGCCCTGTAATTGGCTCTCAATGCGGATAATTGCTCCGGCAACAGGGACGGGAAACTGCCGTGCCCGTAATTGGTGCCAAGCTGAACCATTTTGTGGTTGACGAAGCCCCAAATTATGCCGTTATGGCTGATGATTTCATGCTTGGGTCCGTCCAGGCTTTCCAGCTTTTCATATTCGCCGCCCGCTTGATAAACGTGAACGATGCTTGACGTCTCGACGCGATTATCATACTGGTAAACAAATACACCGCTGTAATCGGTTTGGTGTCTGGCAAAGGCAACGACCTCAAGCCAATCAAGGCTTGACGGCATTTCATCTGCGTTACTGTTGGCAGCAACGGCAAGCGACAGCCCACAAAATACAAACAGCAGCCTTATCACTATCTTCTTCCCGAACTATATTTCATCTTGGCTGTTTTCACCGTTCACTTCACTGGGCCGCATTGTTGCTGTATGAGACCGTGCGAATATAGGATGCACCGCCATTTATATCTGCGCTTGGCGAGAATTCCTGGTGTGCCATCAAATAATCATTGGAGTCAGCCTTGATTTGCATGCTGGCCGGACGAAATGCAGTCTGTTGCATCGCCAATTGAGGGGCCACTTCCGGACTAATCTGCAACGACATCCAGGCCACCACTCCGACCGCCGAAAGCGAAGCTGCCGCCGACAATGCAATTGTACGCAACCTCTGCTTTACTGCACGAACGCGTGGTGCCAATACGGTAGGTTCATCCTGCATGCGCTCGCGAACCTTGTCACTCAAACCGCAATGTATATGTTCGGGCTGGCG
>CAZCKZ010000218.1:0-698 GCA_964499395.1 uncultured Gallionella sp.
TTCTGCAACGGCAATCCGTCACAGTTCCATGCGGCGGATGGCAGCGGCTATGAGTTCTGGGCGGAGCAGGTGATCGCGCTGAACAAGCTCAATCCGCAGGTGGCCGCGCGTCTGGTGCGCACGCTGGATCACTGGAAAAAATACCGGCCCGCGCTGAAAAAGCAGATGCAGGCTGCGTTGCAGAAAGTGGCAGCGGCCAAGGGCTTGTCCAAGGATGTGCAGGAGGTGGTGGGGCGGACTTTGGGGTGAGAGTACTAAAAAGGTCTCAGCGTCGTCAGCCAACTTGCCAGACAACCAAGAGGGTCAGAAATTAAAGGGGTCAGCTTCGCATTACGTTTAAAACAAATATGATGCTGACAAATCTCTGAGCGGGTACGAAAAGCAGCATGCATTGCAGGCGAGGGTTTTGACACTATGATTGCAAGCCATGGCTAGTCCTTCCGAAAAACCATCCCCCGCCCAGGCGGAAACCGGCAGCAGCGGACGGCATATTTCCCATGTAGTGGGCTTCGACGATGCGCCGTTCGAGCACAGCTATCGGGGCGACGTGCTGGTGGTGGGTGCGGTCTTTGCCGGCAATCGGCTGGACGGCGTGATCTCGACCAAGGTCAGGCGCGACGGGGTCAATGCGGCACAACGCCTGATCGACTGCATCACCGGCAGCAAATATTTCGACCAACTGCAGGCCATCCTGCTGC
>CAZCKZ010000218.1:712-3683 GCA_964499395.1 uncultured Gallionella sp.
GATCTGCAGTGGTTGCACCAGGCCACGGGGCTGCCGGTGCTGGTGGTGGTGCGTTCCCTGCCCGACTTTCTGGCGATCCGCAATGCCTTGCTGCAGAAAGTGCCGGGCGGTGCGCGCAAATGGCGCCTGATCGAGGCGGCCGGTCCCATGGAGCCGATGGACGCGCTCTTCGTGCAACGCTGCGGCATCACACCAGAAGATGCGGCAACGCTGCTCGCTTCCCTGCAACTAAACAGCCAGCTGCCGGAACCCCTGCGCGTGGCGCACATGATCGCCGGCGGCGTGACCACCGGCGAGAGCCGGCACCGCGCGTGACGAGGAGCGCCCACACGAGAACAGCGACGTGCCGGAATGTTGCAACAGCGAAGATAAAACGGCGCTGATCAGTGTGTTGCTCGCGCTGCCCCCGATCATTGTGCCGTTTTACGGCGCAGGGCAGCGTGCCGCAGTAGTGCAGCGTGGGCTCAGAGATGCGCGACCTGGTCGAGGCTGAACCCCACGACCGCGTAGTAGATGACCGCGAAGACCGCGTTGGCGATCGCCAGCGGCAACCAGAGCCGGCGCATTTCGACGCCCAGCCAGCGGAGCGCCACCAGGATCGGTTCCTGTCCGACCAGGGCGTTGCCGATGGAAAGGCCGCCCCAGACGCCCCACTTGTTGGCGATCGCCACGCTCTTCGGCGTGCGCATCCGCGCGACCCACCGGTTGATGAAACCGATCTGCGTACTCTCGCCCGCGAGCCAGGCGAGGACGAGCCCCTCGACGTAGCCCGACACTGCGACCACCGGCAGGAGAACCCACGGGTTGTAGTGTGCCTCGATGCCCACGCCGACCGCCGCTGATGGCCCCAGCACCAGGTTGGGGGTCATCGACAGCCCGACGATGGAGGCCCATGTCCAGAAGTCCGTCATAAGGATAGAAAATTTAATCGCATGAATCGAAGTATCCATGGCTGCCACTTTTCGGTCAATGCCGGATTTTTCGTTTCCCCTGATGACTTTCTTGATGCCTGTGAAGGTGGAAGAAACAACCTCGCGTTCCCTTCACATCCGTAAACAATCAGGGACAGACTACGGTTTCACTTTGCGTTCTGCTTCTTCGCAAGAATCTTTTTTCCTTGCTCGGTGAATTTCCACCAGGAGATGGCTTCCCCGCTTTGCAGATAATGTTGCGCGGCCATCAGCGTGTAGAGCACGCAGGGTCATGGCGTTTCCCCATGTGGCCGGACAGGGCGAGGCAAGTCTCCAGCGGATCGCGCGTCGCAAGTTGTTGCGGTTTATTTGAATCGGGTGAGCAAGTCCAAATAGGTGGCTAGAGGGGCCGGGTTCGAAATATTTTTGCAGAAGAAAATATTAGAACCCGCTCCCTTTGTTTTGACGTGATCAGCCTCAGGCAAGCTGCGGCAGATGTTCCAGCGAAGCCTTGATCGCTTCTTCCGGATAACTGAAGTCTTCGAGTTGACCGGCGAAATACCTGTCGTAAGAGGCCATGTCAAAGTGGCCATGCCCGGACAAATTGAAGAACAGTGTCTTTTTCTCGCCCGATTTTTTGCAGCTCAGTGCCTCATCGATACAGGCGCGGATGGCATGGTTGGATTCCGGCGCGGGGATGATGCCCTCGGCGCGTGCGAACGTCACGCCGGCTTCGAAGGTGGCCAATTGCGGGACAGCCACCGCCTCGATCAATCCTTCGTTATAGAGTTGCGACACCAGCGGGGAATCGCCGTGGTAACGCAGTCCACCCGCGTGGATACCGGGCGGCATGAAGTCGTGGCCCAGCGTGTACATTTTCATCAGCGGAGTCAATCCGGCCGTGTCGCCGAAATCATAGGCGTAAGTGCCTTTGGTCAACGTGGGGCACGAGCTTGGTTCCACTGCCACCAGGCGTATATTCTTGCCGGCGGCCTTGTCGGCAAAGAATGGAAACGCCACGCCGCCAAAGTTGGAGCCGCCCCCGCACGGTGCGAACACCATGTCCGGATAGTCGCCTGCCTTCGCGAATTGTTTTTTGGCTTCCAGGCCGATGATGGTCTGGTGCAACAGCACATGGTTGAGCACCGAGCCCAGCGCATAATTGGTGTCCGGGCGCGACGCGGCTTCTTCCACGGCCTCGGAGATGGCCATGCCCAGCGAACCTTTGTTGTCCGGGTCTTTCGCCAGAATGGCGCGCCCGGTATTCGTTTCCATGCTCGGGCTGGCGAACACTTGTCCGCCCCAGGTTTCCATCATCGAACGGCGGAATGGCTTCTGGTCATAGCTCACGCGCACCATGAAGACGCGCACTTCGAGTCCGAATACCTGGCCGGCAAAAGACATCGCGGAGCCCCATTGTCCCGCGCCCGTCTCGGTGGCGATGCGTTTGATGCCCGCCTGCTGGTTGTAATACGCCTGGGGAATGGAGGTGTTCACCTTGTGCGAACCGGCCGGGGAGACGCTTTCGTTCTTGTAGTAGATTTTGGCGGGCGTGCCAAGCGCAGCTTCGAGGCGATGTGCGCGTATCAGCGGCGAGGGGCGGTACATGCTCAACGCCGCGCGCACCGGTTCGGGAATGGCGATCCAGCGTTCTGCCGAAACTTCCTGCTCGATCAGGCTCATCGGGAATATCGCCGTCAGCGCTTCCGGCCCGATGGGTTTGCCGTCCGGCCCCAGTGGCGGAGAGGGCGGATTGGGCATGTCGGCGATAACGTTGTACCAATGCGTCGGAATTTCCGACTCGTCCAGCAGAAATTTGGTTTGGGGCATTTTTATTCTCCTCACTGATGTATTTTGGGGATCGCTTCGCAGCGGGTACATTGGAAGCGGACTGAAGTGTACTGCACTCGCTTGTGGATTACACGAGAAGAACTGCGCAAGAATGGTGGAGTGGGGGTGCAATTTCCAGAAAGTGGATTATTTGAGGTCGGTTCAGTTTCGCAATGGTTTCGCTTTGCTGATTGCTTCTTCCGCGAGAATCTTTTTCTCCTGCTCGGTAA
>CAZCKZ010000219.1:0-3645 GCA_964499395.1 uncultured Gallionella sp.
GAGCGCAGTCATGATCATGCCGATAGAAGCGAAGCACAGCCCGACCAGCAGTGCGAGTGGTAGGAGTCCCAGCGACAGCGGCGAATGCGACAGGCCGAGGAGCCAGATCACCATCACCACCGTCGCGCCAGACATCAGGCTCTTGCTCGCCGCCCACAGGATCTCCGCAACGACAATGTCGTCCAGAGTCACCGGCGTGTTCATGATCGCCTCCCAGGTGCGCTGCTCGTGCATGCGCGAGAAGCCTGAATACAGCGCCTCGAAGCTGGCGCTGTTCATCGTGCTGTAGCACACCGTGCCCGCGGCGAGGAACACCATGTAGGAAGTGCCGCCCATCTGCGGCAGCAGGCTGCCGAGCCCGTATCCCAGCCCGAGCAGGTAGATCATGGGGTCGGCGATGTGGCCGATCACGGAGGTGGCCGCGATCTTGCGCCACACCAGGAAATGGCGGCGCCAGATCGGGAAGAAGCGGTAGCTCAGTCGGGGGAAAGCAAAGTGATGTGCGCTCATTTCATTATTCCCTCATCTCCCGGCCGGTCAATTTCAAAAACACGTCCTCCAGGTTCGCGGGTCGGTGCAGGTAGCGCAATCCGCTTTGCGATTGCAGATGCGCAATCAGCGGCTGCGCGTCGTCCACATAGCAGAATGCCGTCTCGCCGCTCACCTCGAAGCGCGCGGCAAAAAGTGCGGCATGCGCATTGGCCCACTTTGCAGCCGGCTCGCCGTACACTTCCACCACTTCCGCCTCGATGTTGTTCCTGATCAATTCGCGCGGCGAACCCTCGCTGATGATGCGCCCGTTGTCCATGATCGCGAGACGGTGGCACAGGCGTTCGGCTTCGTCCATGAAATGCGTGGTGAGCAACAGCGTTTTGCCCTGTACGGTGAGATCGTGCAAACGTTGCCAGATCAGATGGCGCGCCTGCGGGTCGAGGCCTGTGGTCGGCTCGTCCAGGAATAAGATATCCGGATCGTTCACCAGCGCGCGCGCCAGCGTCAGCCGCCGTTTCATCCCGCCGGACAGTGTCGGCACCTTCACGTCCTTCTTGTGCGCAAGGCTGGCGAATTCCAGCAATGACGGGATGCGTGCTTTTATTTCTTCGTCCTTCATGCCGAAGTAGCGCCCGTATACCAGCAGGTTTTCGGCCACCGTGAAATCCGGGTCGAGGTTGTCTATCTGCGGCACGACGCCGACCCTGATGCGCGCCTCGCGCGCAGCCTGTGGCACGGGCAGGCCGAGCAGCATGGCGGTGCCCGCATCCGGCTCGATCAGGCCGAGCAACATGCGCAGCGTGGTGGTTTTGCCCGCACCGTTGGGGCCCAGCAGGCCGAAGCACTCGCCCTTGTTGAGCGAGATGCTGATGCCATTTACGACCGGCTGGCCGGCATAGGATTTGTGCAGGTTGTGCGCCGAAAGGACGGTACTCATATCCACGGTGCTCATGCCTGGTGTCCGCAAAAATGATGGCGCACGAGTTCCCTGAGTTGATTCAGCCGTCCGTGGAAAAAATGTTCCGCATCCGGCAGCACGACGATGGGCAGGTGCTGTTCCCGGGCCCATTCCAGCATATCGGCAAAAGGAACGACTTCGTCCTTGTCGCCGTGGATCACCAGCGTGCCGTGAGGAACGCGCGGCATCGCAAATCGTCCCACTGCGGGCGCGATCAGCACCAGCCTGTGCGGATGCGGGTGCAAATGCTGTGCGACACGCGCCTGCACATAGCCGCCGAACGAGAAGCCGGACAGGATCAGCGGCAGGTCGCCATACTCCTGTCGCGCATGGTGCACGATCGCCAGCACGTCCTCCGTCTCGCCGTTGCCGCTGTCGAATTCGCCTTCACTGTTGCCCACGCCGCGAAAATTGAAGCGCAGTGCAATGAACCCCAGTTCGGCAAATGTTTTCGCCAGGGTCGTAACCACCTTGTTGTCCATCGTGCCACCCATGGTCGGCAGCGGGTGCGCGACCACCGCGATCGCGCGCGGCTCCCCGTCGGGCAGGTGCATGACGCCTTCGAGGCTTCCGGCTGCGCCGGTGATGGAAAATTTTTTCAGGATTGGCATTTAAGTTTATGTATCTGAATTCCAGCGGAATGGTTCAAACATTGATGAAATACGAGTGGCTGTTTTCGGCTGCGGACAGTCGCTGTGATTTTAATATTCCCAAATGCTGCCGTTCACCAACTACCTCAAAAGAACCCCCGTTCAGATGTGGGGCTCTATTGAATCAATAAGAAAGTTCGGCTAGGTTTTAGAACCTTTGGTAATGCTGGAGGCAACCGCACCAATTCCCTCAAGATGACTCTGGTTTGCGTCTTTGTTCGACATTTTCTTTGCCATAGACAGCATCGTGACGCCGAGGCCAATAAATATCAGGCCAAGTCCGAAGGCGAAAATCAGCGGGATGCCAATAATGATCAAAATCCACGCCCGAACTTTCAAGGCCTTGGCAGCTCTGGACGTTCCTTTGCGTATGTCATTGGCTGCTTCTGCAGGCATTTGGTTCCCCTTAAAAAATTACTCAGCAAGAGCGACGGTTACTTCAATCTGTAATTTGGCGATTTGCGTGTATCACGCTGACCAAAATTCGGCACGGCGCCGCGCAAAACATGAAACCAGGTTTTGACCTTTGTATCCGAATGCGCTTCATATCCGCCAACTATGTTTTCCTTGATGTAAAAAATTTCTTTGATATGCGTGTTCAGTTTAATGGCCTGATAAAGCTGCCGTTCGCAGTCCGCAACATGCCTACTCCTGGATTAACTGCAGAATCTGCTTTTCCACTTCAGGGTGATCAAACTCACGCCCGCCAATCGCACGAAAACGTATATTTCCTTTTTTGTCGATGAGGTACGTAGTTGGTAAGCCCAGCACGCTATAAGCACGAGATACATCACTGTCCTTGTCGAATAAAATAGGGAATGTCGGGGCAACTTCAAGCTCGGCTGTGTAAGTAAATACCTGGTCACCATCTTCCATCTGGTTAAGCGCGAGAACGATAAAATTCTTGTCCTTGAAATGCTGGTACAAGCGCTCTATTGAAGGCATTTCTCTGCGGCAAGGCGGACACCAGGTGGCCCAGAAATTGAGCAACACTACTTTGCCGCGGTAGTCTTTCAGGCTGAATTTTTTTGCATCCATATCCTCAAGGGTAAAGCCCGGCGCCGGTATGGGTTTTGATATAGCCGTCAAGTTATAGCCGAGTTTAGGTTGTTGACGTTCGGCGGCATGCGCTGAAAACATCAGCAGGCAACATAACAGCGTTGCTATGGATTTAAACGGGTAACGGGTCTTCATGGTCATAACGGGTTTTCACTGTGTGGTCTGGCTAGTTGGAAGGCTGGCGGGTGCGCAGCTCATGTTCTCGATTTTCCCCTGGTGCTTTTTTCCGTCAAGTGTCCAGGTGTATACAAGGTCGAATTTTTCATTCCTGTCTATTTTTATGGTGGTAAAACCCTGCTGCCAGTCACCGACTCCAAAGTCGCCACTTCCGGGCAGTAATGTCCAGGCAAAGGTAATGCCCGCTTTCCGCCATTCTTCGAGCCACTGGGCTTTGGTTTTGACAGGATAAGCTTTACCGTTTTTGTCGATATAGCGCCAGTCCGAAACCCGATAACTCAATTGCTGCTGTGAAGTGTTCTGGATAAT
>CAZCKZ010000220.1:0-656 GCA_964499395.1 uncultured Gallionella sp.
CTTTCCCTCCCGCGCCCAAACCACTGTATCGCCGGTCACGATTGCATGCCCCATTTGCGTACTGTGCGTATTTCGATGTTACGGAAAATGAATGTCTCCACTGCCAAACCAATGATGATCACCGTGAACAATCCCGCGAACACGCTGGCGATGTTTAGCTCGTTCTTGTTTTCGTAAATGAACCAGCCCAGACCGCCCGAGCCCGAACTCACGCCAAATACCATTTCGGCTGCAATCAGGGTACGCCAGGCAAATGCCCAACCGACCTTGAGGCCGGTCAAGATGCTCGGAAATGCTGCCGGGATGAGAATCTTGCCGATGTAACCGAAGCCTTTCAAACCATAGTTGCGTCCGACCATGCGCAGCGTATTGGATACGGAAAGAAATCCGGAATGGGTGTTGAGCGCCACCGACCACAATACCGAGTGGATCAGCACGAATATCAGGCTGCCGCTACCCAGACCGAACCAGATCAGCGCCATCGGCAGCAGCGCGATCGCCGGTAGCGGATTGAACATCGATGTCAGGGTTTCGAGAAAATCGTTGCCGACGCGTGATGTCATGGCGATCACCACAAGAACAGCAGCAAGCGTGATGCCGGCCGCATAGCCCATCAGCAGAATGCGCACGGAAAACCAGATTTGCCTGAACAGGAT
>CAZCKZ010000220.1:666-3632 GCA_964499395.1 uncultured Gallionella sp.
TGCACCAGCGCATCCCACAATGCCGTCACGGTACTGCTGAATTTCGGGAACAGCAGCGGATTGCCGAGATTCGAAGCATAAACCTGCCACACTCCCGCCAGCACCACCAGAATCATGATTTTTCTTACTGCGCCCTGATTGTAGACGCGCTCGAACAGCGTCAGCGGTTTTTGCACCACTTTTTTTGCATCTGCCACCCCTTCACGCTCAAATTCTTCGCGCTGGACAGTATATCGCTCGCGCTCAATATTGGATTCAGACATGCGCCACCTCTTCTTCAACCTGATCGGCGAACAGCATTTGATGTATATGGTCGGATAATTTAACGCCGGTCTCCGGATTGGGTTCGTCGCGTCCGCAGCTGTTCAGCTCCGCTTTGACCTGTCCGGGATGCGGCGACAACAGCAAGATGCGATTGCCGATCATTACGGCTTCCGGAATCGAATGGGTTACGAACAGCACCGTAAAATGGGTATCGTCCCAAAGCTGCAGCAGTTCATCCTGCATTTTTCTGCGGGTCAGCGCATCCAGCGCTGCAAAAGGTTCGTCCATCAGCAGGATGTCCGGCTCCATCGCCATTCCGCGCGCGATGGCAACGCGCTGCTTCATGCCCCCGGAAAGCGTGTGCGGAAATGAATTCGCAAATTTTGTGAGATTCACCTTTTCGATGTAGTACATCGCTTTCTCTTCCGCTTCTTTGCCGCGCAACTTGCCGCTTGCGCAGAGCGGAAACATTACGTTCTGCTTCACGGTTTTCCAGGGCAATAGTTGATCGAATTCCTGAAATACCATCATGCGATCCGGTCCCGATTTGCTGACCGTCTTGCCTTTCAGACGAATCGAGCCTTCCTCGGGCTTGTGGTAGCCACCGACAGCCTTGAGCAGTGTCGACTTGCCGCAGCCGGAAGGACCCAGCAACACGAACCGATCGGAATTGTATATTTTAAAATCGACCCGGTAGGTCGCCGTCACCAGATGGTCCTTGGTTTTGTACTGCAAGGTGACGCCATTGACTTCCAGTAGTGGCGCCTGATTCTGCACTTGGTTCATTTGCATTCTCCCTGTTTGGCAAAACCGGGGCCGGCCCAGACATAGACCGGCCCCGCACCGATCCTCTTTAACTGCCCGGCAGGCCCTGCACATTAGGAAAGAACATGTCCTTCCATGACGCCGGTTTCACCTTGATCGCGCCAACCTTGAACAGAAAGTCCGAGTACTTGGTCGTGTTCTTCGGTGTCATGGTGAATTCCACCTTGGGATCATTCAGTATCTTGTAAATAAAATCCACCGAATCAGTACTCTTTGCCGCCTTGATGTACACATGTGCGGCAGCAAGTTTGTCATGATTGATAATATCGATCGCTTCTGCCAGCGCAGCCGTGAAGGCTTTGTAGATTTTCGGGTTTTGCCGGCGGAATGCATCGGTGGCCCAGATAACGTTGAATGTCGCCGGACCGCCCAGCACATCAAAAGAACTCAGCACAGTATGCACTGCGGGATTTTCCAGCTCCTTGTACTGAAATGGGGGCGAGGTGAAGTGACTGTTGATTTCGCCCGCTCCAGACAGTAGCGCGATCATGCCATCCGGATGGGACATGGAAACGGTGTATTTATCAAGTTTGGCATAATTGGCATCTCCAAACGCCTTCGCTGCCGCCATCTGCAGCGTGACCGCCTGGATCGAGACCTTGACTGCCGGCAAGGCGATCTTGTCCTTGTCGGTAAAATCCTTGACGGTCTTGATATTCGGATTGCGGGTGTTCAGATACAGCGGCATGGCATTAAGCGCTGATACCGCTCGCACGTTCAGATTGCCTTTGGTTTTGGCCCATATTTTAACCATCGGCCCAACGACCCCAGACGCAAATTGCAGACTATCAGACAATAACGCGTCATTCATCACATTGCCGCCGGCGAATTTCACCCAGTCCACTTCGAGATTGCCTATTCCTTCCGCCTTGGCATGTTTCTCGACTAATTTGTCTTCCTGCATCAACATCAGGGGCAAATAGCTCACACCATATTGTCGTGCAATTGTTATTTTCGACATCTCAGCCTGCGCCGGAACACTCAGTACCAACAGCAGGACCGCCCCCAGTAAAGAAAACCTGGATCTGTGCATTTGCATTTTCATGATTTCTCTCCTCATCATTATTAACCACGCCATCGTTGGGCGCCAAACTAGTCCGGATGCCGCATGACAACTACCTCGCATCAAACCACTGCCGAACCCCTACTTTTATTGATATGCCTGGCACCGCTATGCAAGCAGCGTAGCGCCGGACAGGACGAATAACCAAAGAATAAGAAGCCTGAATCCTTTCTCGCTGGTCCGCTTGAATAGCTTCAGCCCGATGAAACCGCCCAGCACCAGGGCCGGCAGGCACAGTGCCAGGTCGCGTAGGGTCTGATGCGTGACGCCGCCGACACCCCCCAACCATGCGAGCGTATAGACATGCACCAGCAGGATATATGTCTGGAACACACCTCGCTGCATCTCCTTGTTCCATCCGCGCAACCCGCTCCACAATGTAGGAAACAAACCATTGAGTCCTGTCGAGCCGCCCATGAACCCGCCCAACATACCGACACCACCATCCAGTACACCCGCTATGGCGGGGCTGGGTGACACTATCGGCGTATGTGTTCGCATCAGCATATAACCACTGTAAACAAGCAGCAGCGCACCAACCCCATGGCGCAACAGAACCGGGTCAAGGCTATGCAACGTCAGCACGCCCAGCGGAACACCCAGCACTGCCCCGGCCAAAAAAGGAGCGAGTCGCTTGAACGAGACATCGTGCCGCAACCGCCAAACCAGCACCAGATTAAGCAGTATTGAGCACAACACGACCAATGGCACGGCCCGCGCTGGCGGCATCACGTGCAGCCAGATCGCCATACCGATCAAAGCAAACGCAAACCCCGTGCTGCCGGAAACGACAGCCGCGAGCAGCGCTCCAATC
>CAZCKZ010000221.1:0-1178 GCA_964499395.1 uncultured Gallionella sp.
TCGAACCCACGACAACCGGAATCACAATCCGGGACTCTACCAACTGAGCTACACTCACCATTAACTTTGCTACTAGCAAGTCTGACACTGGCGTGCCCGACAGGAATCGAACCTGTAACCCCCAGCTTAGAAGGCTGGTGCTCTATCCGATTGAGCTACGGGCACAATTCTTTTCTGGACTATCGGCAAATGTTCAACCTGGTCGGGGTGGAGAGATTCGAACTCCCGACATCCTGGTCCCAAACCAGGCGCGCTACCAGGCTACGCTACACCCCGAAGGCTGCGCATTATACAGACCCGGACCCATAAATCAATTCAGTTTGCGATGTTTCCTGAGCCTCGGTGTAGCGAGCATCAGGTAATAGCCCATCGACCATATCGTCAGCAATGCGGCGAGGTACAGCAGCCACGAACCGATAACCTGGCAATTGATCCCGAAGAGTTCGTCGTGATACAGCAGCAGCACGATTGCCAGCATCTGCACGGTGGTTTTGAGTTTGCCCAGCATGGAAACCGCGACGCTCCTGCTTTCGCCAAGCTGCGCCATCCATTCGCGCAATGCGGAGATCGTGATTTCGCGCCCGATGATGATGAACGCGATGATCGCATCGGCGCGCTCAAGCTTGACCAGTACGATCAGCGCGGCAGCAACCATCAGCTTGTCGGCCACCGGATCGAGGAACGCGCCGAACGCGGAAAACTGGTCCAGTTTGCGCGCCAGATATCCATCCAGCCAGTCCGTGAACGCGGCCAGCAGGAATACGCAGGTGCTGACCACGTTTTGCAGATGCGGGCGCAGCGTATCGTTGGACAGGTAAAAAAACGAAACGAACACGGGGATAAGCAGGATTCGTAACCAGGTGAGCAGATTGGGGATATTGATCGGCATTGTCCTAGTGTAGCTGCTGATAAATCTTTTCAGCAACAAAATATTTAATATTTGTTAATGAAGTTGCTGGTATATCGCTTCAGCAAGCGATTTGCTGATTCCTTCCACTTGGCAGAGCTGCTCGACGCTGGCCTGCCTGACTTCGCGCAGTCCGCCAAAGTGGGTCAGCAGGCTGCGCCGCCGCTTGTCCCCCACCCCGCTGATTCCCTCCAGCGAAGAGGCCATCCGTGCCTTACCGCGTTTGGCGCGGTGCCCGGTGATGGCAAAGCGATGCGCTTCATCGCGAATC
>CAZCKZ010000221.1:1188-3619 GCA_964499395.1 uncultured Gallionella sp.
CTGCGCAATTGACGCGCAGAACCATCCTGGTAAATCAGTTGTTCAAGACCGGCCTTGCGTTCCTCGCCTTTGGCCACGCCGACCAAAGCCAGATCGTTCAAACCCAATTCGTGCATCACATCCATCGCGATATGCAATTGCCCGAGGCCGCCGTCGATCAGGATCAGGTCGGGCCGCGCAGCTTCCTGTTTTGGACCGTCTTCGGCAAGTTTCTGGTAGCGGCGCGTCAAGGCCTGGCGCATCGCCGCATAGTCGTCGCCGGGCGTTATTCCGGTGATGTTATAGCGGCGATATTGTGACGAACGCATGTCGAGGTTTTCATACACAACACAGGATGCCTGCGTCGCCTCACCCATGGTATGGCTGATGTCGAAACACTCGATGCGCTGCAGTTCCGGCATATCCAGCAATTCGCGCAGTTTGTCCAGGCGCAGCTTCTGTCCACCCTGCTGCGCTTCCCGTTGTTGCAAGGCCAGCAGCGCGTTGCGCTGCGCCATTTCCAGCCACTGCTTGCGCTCCCCGCCCGCCGCCAAACTGATCTTCACCGGGTGTCCGGCCTGTTCGCTGAGCAATTGCGCCAGCGTTTCGTCGTCACACTCGGCATCCAGCACCAGCAGCGGGGGCACGCTGCGATTCAAATAATGCTGCGCAATGAATGCCTGCACGATCTCGCCGGCGGTCAAATCTTCCGCATGATCGGGAAAGAAACTCTTGTCGCCCAGATGCCGCCCGCCCCGCACCATCGCCAGATTCACGCAGACCAGGCCATTTTGCATTGCCAGTGCAATGATGTCGGCATCGGTCGCACCGCCGGTGGACTCGACGAATTGCTTTTGCTGTACGGTGTGTAACGCGCGCAACTGGTCGCGCAGCAATGCAGCCTGTTCGTAGTGCTGTCCATCGGCAGCCCGTTCCATGGCCGCGCGCAGGGTCTGTTCGACTTCCTGGTGACGGCCTTGCAGCAGCAGCACCGCATTGCGGATGTCGGCCTGGTAATCCGCCACAGAAATCAGTTTTACGCACGGTGCAGTGCAGCGGCGGATCTGGTGCAACAGGCAGGGACGGGTTCGATTGTTGAACACGCTGTTCTCGCAGGTGCGGATGCGAAATATCCGTTGCAGCAACTGCATGCTTTCCTTGGCCGCATACGCATTCGGGTAAGGACCGAAGTACTGATGCCGGCGATCGGGCGTGCCGCGGTAGTAGCCCAGGCGCGGGAATTCATCCCCGGTCAGCACAATATACGGATATGACTTATCGTCACGAAACAATATGTTATAGCGTGGTCTTAATGATTTTATTAAGTTGTTCTCCAGCAGCAATGCTTCTGCTTCGGAGCGCGTGACCGTGGTTTCGATACGCGCGATGTGCGACACCATCAGACGGATGCGCGGCGAGACATTGGTCTTTTGGAAATACGAGGCGACGCGTTTCTTGAGCTGTTTGGCCTTGCCTACGTACAGCACCTCTCCCTTGCGGTCGAAATATCGATACACGCCCGGCAACAAAGGCAGGCTATCTATTATCGGCTTTGGATCGAATTCACGTGATGCACCGCTCACATCAGATCCTTCAGCCCTGCAGCAAATTGAGTCGCTCCTCCATTGGCCGGATGACGAACCGAACCTGCGATCGGAATACCCATATCGCGCAACAGTCCTTCCGACTTCTTGCCCACGGCAACGATCCTGGCAGCCGGAAAGGTTTCTATCAGTATCCGCAACGCAGGCTCGCCCAATTTGATCTCATCCGGCGTCGGCGTCCGGTTCGACCACAGATTATCCATGCGATACGGATGCAACTGCATCGCATTCCAGAGCAGGGTTTGTTCTGCAATGCCCAACCGATAGAGCGTCTTCCAGACGATGGTGGCCGAGGGCTCGGAGAACGGCAATCGCCTGGTCGACAATCGGCCAGTCGATGCGGAAATACGCGGTATGGCCCCCTCGCCCAGCAAACGTTCGCTGGTAAAAGCAATTCCACTGTAACGACACCCCTGGTATCCGGGCGCTTCCCCGGCAAGAATGAACTCCGGATCACAATCCAGATGAAGCGCCAGCCGATTCAGCTTCTCGGCAGGGCCGTTACCGGCAGCATCATGCGGGCAACGATCCCGCCACGGATTGAACAGTCCGTCCATACCTGACGGGAGCGTTTCAACCAGACTTTTGGCAAGTTGTAATTGTGAAAATTTCATGTCACGAAGTATAGACTACAGTTGTGCAATGCGCCTGTTATCAAGCCTTGCGGCCTATGTGAAATCAGGCGCGGCTGATTGATTGTTTCAATTCGGATTATCCATTAGCTTTACAAAGCCAATCAATACGCGGTAGGAGCCCGATTTAACCAGCCACTTATCCATCGTTTTTTTGATGGATTAGTGGAATGGCTATCGGGCGATTGATCTTTACAATAATCGCGCAGCACCCGT
>CAZCKZ010000222.1:0-3614 GCA_964499395.1 uncultured Gallionella sp.
GGGCGTGGCGCCTGGCAAGTGACTGGCCAGCTCGGCGTCATCTCCCGGCAATGCTCTGAATTTGTCCTGATAAGCATTAACATATGTCGGAACGTTCTTGAAATCGCCAGCAAGATGCTTCACCTTGGCGCCATTGATGAGCTCCTGGCCTTTAAATACAGCACCCAGCAACAGCCCGATCACTACCAAAACGATGGCGGTTTCGATTAAAGTAAAACCGGATGGATCGCGTTTCATTCAATCATCCCTGGCAATATGGATATTGTACGTTTTCGAATTGAAATTCAATGCGTAAAACAAACCGATGTATCCGGTGGTGCAAGTATCTACTGCAGGGTTTTTCCGACCCTAACCATAATCAATATCCTGCATCTGACTGAACAATCGACAGTTCTGCAAGTTACAGACTTTGGCTGCCTGACAATGTTACACCGAATCGTTTATAGATGCGCATTGTGACAATGCAGCCGCCGTTAAACTATAGGCGCACCGCTCATTTAGCCATCATGAATTCGGGAAATATCTTATCGGTGTTTGTCCCAAGCCATCAGGCCAACAATAAAACTTTCCCGAGAGCAAATAAAAAACCGCCCACAAGGGACGGTTTTGTATTTGGCGGAGAGGGGGGGATTCGAACCCCCGTCAGGGTATTACCCTGAACACGCTTTCCAGGCGTGCGACTTAAACCGCTCATCCACCTCTCCGAAGGGCGCGCAGAATATCCCAGAACGCCTGTTGCCGCAATCAGAAATGGTTCTTCCACTCGCGCATCGCGGTGAATACGCCCAGTTCACTGACACCATGCTCGCTGGTGTCGGTCAGGCCGCGCTGTTGCAGGGTGCGGATGATTTCCGGCTGGGTGCAGCGCAGGAAGGGATTGGTGGCTTTTTCCAGCGCGATGGTGGAGGGCAGCGTGATCTGGTTTGCCGCGCGCAGCTGCTGGGTGGCGGCGATGCGCTGTTTCACGGCGGAATTGTCCGGTTCGCATGCCAGCGCGAAACGCAGGTTGGAGGCAGTGTATTCATGCGCGCAATATACTCGGGTCGTGTCGGGTAGCTGTGAAAGACGTTGCAGTGAATGGTGCAGTTGCGCCGGGGTTCCTTCGAAATTCCTGCCGCAGCCCGCGCCGAACAGTACATCGCCGCAGAACACGATCCCCGGCGCGAGGAACGCGATGTGGTCCTCGACATGGCCGGGAATCTCGATGATGTCGAAACGGACGCCCAGCCCTTCCAGTTCGAGGCTGTCGCCTTCGCGCAGTTCATCGGTGATGTGCGGATTGTTCGGATGTCGACGCCCATACACCGGCACGTTGTATACTTCGCGCAATTTTGCGATACCGCCGATGTGGTCGTTGTGGCGGTGGGTACACAGAATCGCATCCAGGCGCAGATGATGCGCAGCGAGGAAGGCCAGCACCGGCGCAGCTTCGCCGGGATCGACCACGGCAGCGTGCCGGTCGTTGTGTATGGCCCAGATGTAGTTGTCCTGCAGGGCGGGGATGGCGGTGATGTCGAACATGGAGCAAATGGAAGTTGAGCGATGCCGAATTGTAAGTCAACTGCAAAAAGTTTGAGCGAGTGGTTTGCGACCCCGCAGGGCGGCTATGTGCTCAAGCGCGAACAGGCCTACTTCGACCGTACGGTGAGCGATATATTCGGCTACAACGCGTTGCAATTGTGTTTGCCGGAGCATGATTTTTTGCACAGTAGCCGGATACCGCTGCGTTTCAGTGCGGGGAACCAGGAGGGGAACGCGGTTCGTCTGATCTCCACGGAGCTTCCATTTGACTGCGATTGCATGGATCTGGTGTTGTTGCCGCATGTTCTGGAATTTTCAGAATACCCGCACCAGATCCTGCGCGAGGCTGCACGGGTGCTGAGGCCGGAAGGCAATCTGATCATCAGCGGCTTCAACCCGCACAGCCTGTGGGGATTGCATCGCACGCTGGGCCGGCGGCAGGGTTATCCATGGCAAGGCCAATTCATCGCGCTGAATCGCATCAAGGATTGGCTGGCGTTGCTGGGATTCGAGGTGGGGGAAAGCCGCTTTGCAGCCTATGCACCGCCGTTTCATCAGGCCAAATGGCTGGAACGGTTTTCTTTCATGGAAGCGGCGGGCGACCGCTGGTGGGCGGTGAGCGGCGGGGTGTATTTTGTACACGCGATCAAGCGCGTGCACGGGATGCGGCTGATCAAGCCGAAATGGAACGAGGGTCTGGTGAGCAAGTTGTTGCCGGCCGCACCCAAGTTGAACAACAAGATTACCCAGCGTAACGAGACAGATTCGCAATGAGCAAAGAAACGAGGGACACCGTTGAGATTTTTACCGATGGCGCCTGCAAGGGTAATCCCGGGGTGGGCGGCTGGGGCGCGCTGTTGCGGACCAAAGGCAGGGAGCGCGAGCTGTTCGGCGGCGAGGCACACACCACCAACAACCGCATGGAACTGATGGGCGCGATCGCCGCGCTGGAAGCCTTGAAGCGGCATTGCCATGTGCGGCTGCATACCGACTCGAAATATGTGCAGCAGGGCATCAGCGAGTGGATACACGGCTGGAAAAAGCGCGGCTGGAAGACTGCCGACAAGAAGCCGGTGAAGAACGAGGACCTGTGGCGCAGGCTGGATGCACTGGCGGTGGATCACACGGTCGAATGGGTTTGGGTCAAGGGACATGCGGGCCACGACGGCAACGAGCGTGCCGATGAGCTGGCAAACAAAGGCGTGGAGATGATTTCCGAAAAACTTGTGGCCGGCCTCCCTGTTGCGGGGGAAGACCATGCGTAAGATTGTGCTGGATACCGAAACCACCGGCCTTGATCCCAGGCAGGGACATCGCATCATTGAGCTGGCGGCGATCGAACTGGACGGGCGCCAGGTGTCGCTGCGCCGCTTCCATCGTTATCTCAATCCCGAACGCGAGATCGAGGCGGGCGCGGTGGCGGTGCACGGTTTGACCTATGAGCGTTTGCAGAACGAGGCGAAGTTCGCCGACATCGCGGCAAGTTTTCTCGAATTCATCGAAGATGCCGAGCTCATCATCCACAATGCGCCGTTTGATATGGGGTTCCTCAATCACGAGCTGAGCCTGATCGGCTTGCCTGCGTTGCAGAACGAAGTGATGGATACGCTCAAGATGGCGCGCGAAATGCATCCAGGCAAGAAGAACAGTCTGGATGCGCTGTGCGGCCGCTATGAGATAGACAACGCGCATCGCAGCCTGCACGGCGCGTTGCTGGATACCGAGTTGCTTGCCGAAGTGTATTTCGCGATGACGCGCGGACAGGAAAGCCTGCTCGGTGACGATATGCCCATGACGCGCAAACCTGCGGTGTTGAGTACCGATGCGGCGCGCCCCAAGTTGCGGGTGTTGCAGCCGAGTGCGGAAGAGTTGGCCGAGCACGAGCAGCAACTCGCCGACATCGACAAGGCCAGCAAGGGCGCGTGCCTGTGGAAGAAGCTGGAAGCGTCTGCGTGATCGTATTCGGCCTGATATTTCCCAACAATAAATTTCCCCATTAAATTATGCCCGGGACGGGCATTATCAAAATACATGAAAACAGACGTGATTATTATCGGGTCAGGCGCGGCGGGCCTGATGTGCGCCATGCAGGC
>CAZCKZ010000223.1:0-3604 GCA_964499395.1 uncultured Gallionella sp.
TTGTCGGCGGACAGGTCCTTGCTGGACTCAATCGTGTCCAGCAGACTCTGGTTGCTGGATTTCAGGTGGGCATGCAGCGCCGCTTCGAATGCCAATGCTTTAGGCACCGGCACGTCATCAAAATAGCCCTTGTTAACAGCAAACAGCGTAACTGCCATTTCAGCAATCGACAGCGGTGCGTATTGCAACTGCTTCATCAATTCGGTAACCATGCGCCCGCGCTCCAACTGCTTGCGTGTCGCTTCATCAAGGTCGGAGGCGAACTGCGCAAAGGCCGCCAGCTCACGATACTGCGCCAGGGCAAGGCGTACACCGCCGCCGAGTTTCTTGATGACTTTGGTTTGCGCTGCGCCGCCGACCCGGGATACCGAGACACCGGCGTTGATCGCTGGTCTGATGCCGGCATTGAACAGGTCGGCTTCCAGAAATATTTGTCCGTCGGTAATGGAAATCACGTTGGTTGGTACAAAAGCTGATACGTCACCGGCCTGCGTTTCAATGATAGGTAAAGCGGTCAGCGAGCCCGTTTTGCCTTTGACGGCACCCTTGGTGAACGCTTCCACGTAATCGGCATTCACGCGAGCGGCACGTTCCAGCAAGCGCGAGTGCAGATAGAACACATCGCCGGGATATGCTTCACGGCCTGGCGGACGACGCAGCAACAATGAGATCTGACGGTATGCCCATGCCTGCTTGGTCAAATCGTCGTAAACGATCAATGCATCTTCGCCGCGATCACGGAAATATTCGCCCATGGTGCAGCCGGCATAAGGCGCAAGGAATTGCATCGCGGCTGAATCGGATGCAGTTGCGACAACCACGATGGTGTAGCCAAGTGCGCCATGTTCTTCCAACTTGCGCACCACGTTGACTACGGTCGACGCTTTTTGGCCGACCGCAACATAGACGCAGGTCATGTTCTGACCTTTTTGATTGATGATCGCATCCACTGCAACGGCGGTCTTGCCTGTTTGACGATCACCGATGATCAATTCACGCTGTCCGCGACCCACCGGAACCATGGAATCGATCGACTTCAAACCGGTTTGCACCGGCTGATCGACTGATTTACGCGCGATAACACCCGGTGCGACCTTTTCTATCTTGTCGGTCATCTTGGCGTTAATCGGGCCTTTGCCATCGATAGGCTGGCCCAGCGCATTCACGACACGTCCGCACAATTCCGGACCAACCGGCACTTCCAGAATGCGTCCGGTACATTTTACGGTGTCGCCTTCTGTGATGTGCTCATATTCACCCAGAATCACCGCGCCTACAGAATCGCGCTCGAGGTTAAGCGCGAGACCGAATGTGTTGCCAGGAAATTCCAGCATTTCGCCCTGCATCACGTCCGAGAGACCATGCACTCGAACGATGCCGTCGGTGACGCTGACTACCGTGCCTTCGGTGCGCGCTTGTGTCAGCGCCTCGAAGTTGTCGATGCGGCTGCGTATTAAACTGCTAATTTCGGATGGGTTGAGCTTCATCTGTATTTCCTCGTTGATATATCTATTATCAGGCCAGCGCGTTTGCCATTTCGCCCAGGCGGGTGCGGGCAGAGCCATCGATCACCTTGTCTCCGGCGCGGATTACCACACCGCCAAGCAATTCTTTATTGACTTTACAGACCAGCTTGATTTCGCGGCCCATTCTCGCTTTCAGCGAGCTAATGATTTTTTCCTGTTGGGCAGCAGACAACTCGAACGCTGAATCAACCACCACATTAACGGTTTTTTCCGCTTCAGCACGCAGCGCTTCATAAATGGCAACAATTTCCGGAAGCAGCAGCAAACGCTGATTGTCCACCAGTATCCGAACGAAGTTGCGCTGTTGAATTGTTGGCTGCCCAACCATCAACGCTTCCGTCAGACTTTCGAGTTCAGCTTTGGCAACGCGCGGACTCGTGACCACCGAACGAACTTCCGGATAGTTTATAACCTCGGCCAGAGACACCAGCATTTCCGCCCAGCCCTTTAAATCTGAAAATTTTTGCGCTTCTTCAAATGCTGCTTGGGCATAGGGTCTTGCGGCAGTAATGGCTTCAGACATGGTATTTATATTTCCGAAACCAGCTTATCAAGCAGATCATTGTGAGCCTTGGCATCGATTTCACGACCGAGAATTTTGCCTGCGCCAGCCAGTGCTATTGCCGAAACCTGGGCGCGCAATTGCTCGCGCGCACGAAACACTTCCTGGTCGATTTCGGCCTTTGCTCCCGAAATGATGCGGTCACCTTCTGCCTTGGCCTGTTCCTTGGCCGCTTCGACGATCTCGCTAGCCCGCTTTTCACCATTTGCCACGATTTCGCCGACTTTTTCCTTGGCTTCGCGCAAAATTTCTGCTGAACGTTTGGCCGCCAGCTCCAAATCAAGTTTCGCTCTTTCGGCATCCGCCAAGCCGTCGGCGATTTGTTTTTTGCGTTGCTCAAGCGCAGCCATGATGGGGGTCCATATAAACTTCATACAAAACCACACAAACAGGGCAAACATGATCGTCTGAGCTAAAAGAGTCGCATTGATATTCATGCAAGCTACCTTTCTTTAGTTGTGCGTTGTCGCTCGGAGAACTTATGCAACCGCAAACAGAACGTACATCGCTATACCCACAGCAATCATCGGAACCGCATCAACCAGGCCCATCACCACGAAGAACTGGGTGCGCAACATAGGGATCAGTTCCGGCTGGCGTGCCGCGCCTTCCAGAAATCGTCCGCCCAGAATACCGATACCAACGGCCGCGCCAAGTGCGCCCAAGCCCATCATCAGGGCCCCAGCGATGTACAGCAGTGCATGTGCCATATCCATTTTTTATTTCTCCTGTTAAAAAAGTAAGTTAAAAGAGTTGATTAGTGATGTTCCTGGTGTGCCATATCCATATAGACCACTGTCAGCACCATGAATATGAACGCCTGCAAAGTGACGATCAAAATATGAAAAATTGCCCATCCCAGCGACAGCAGAATCTGCGATCCATACAGGGTAACGCCTCCAGGCGACAGCCCCGCCCAAGCTCCGCCCATCAGTGCGATAAGAATAAAAATCATTTCACCGGCATACATGTTGCCGAACAGACGCAAGGCAAGGGAAATTGGTTTGGCAATCAGGTTGACACCTTCCAGCAACAGGTTGACCGGCAAACCCCACTTGCCAAACGGTTGCAATGTCAATTCACCCAGGAATCCGCCCACACCCTTAATTTTTACGCTGTAATAAAGGATCAACAAAAACACCCCCATCGCCATGCCAAAGGTGGCATTGGGGTCGGCAGAAGGGACTATTCTAAAAAACGGAACGCCAAGTTCGCGCATCAAATAAGGTATATAGTCAACCGGCAACAGATCCATCAGGTTCATTAAAAAAACCCAAAAGAAAATGGTCAGTGCCAATGGGGCTATCATGTCATTTTTGGCTGAAAACGAGCCGCGCACATTGCTGTCAACAAACTCGACTGACCACTCGCAAAAATTTTGCAGCCCGATCGGAACTCCGGTCGAAATTTTTTTTGCAGCAAAGCGGAACACAAAAATGAACACTAAACCGAGCAACAAGGACACCGCGAGCGTGGTGGCGGCCATCACGTAGCCGGTGACCGGCAGCAGCACCAC
>CAZCKZ010000224.1:0-3599 GCA_964499395.1 uncultured Gallionella sp.
CGGGGTCGTAGAGGATGGCGAGGCTGTTATGCGGAGTGGTGCTTTTTGATGTAAGTCTGGGAGTGCGCCTGTGGCCGGTGAAATATTCGGTGGTGGCCTGTACCGCGAATGCCTGCTGCTGGGGCGGGATGTCGCTGGCGGCGATGGGATGCACGCTGCGGATGCGCCAGTGTTTTTTGACGCGCTCGAAACTGGCGCGCAGCAGCGGGGCATGCAGCAGGCTGAACAGCTGCCTGCTGAGTTGGGCATGGCGGCTGGCCGCGCTGTGGCCGAAATAGATGTCGAGCTCGAAAGTGTCGGACTTGATCGCCTTGAGCGATTTCTGGATCAGCTCGTCGAGCCCCTCGGCCAGCAGCCGCACCAGGTTCTGCGATTTCAAATCCTCGATGGTGTTGGCACGCGGCAGCGGCTTGTGGCCGCGCGCCTCGGCGAGCAGCGAGACGTAGTAGCCGAGCGTCTGGTAACGGTAGCTCCTGCACAGGTTGAACACGCGGGAAGTGCGGTCGCCGCCAAAGGCCGGATCGGTGAGGTAGGCGCGCGCGGGCACGACGGTCACGCTGGGTAGGGCTAGCGGCCAGTCGCGCGGGTTGTTGACGATGATGAGGTTGCTGACGATGTCACCTTTCGTTTAAGCCGGACTCATTTTCCTGCCGGCGTGATGCGCACATCCACCGTCATGCCCAGTTTGAGCGGGGTAGGTTCGAGCAGCGCGATCTTCACCTGGATGATCTTGAGGCCGAGATTGACCGCAGGATTATTGGGTTTGATCTCGCGTTTGCCGACGTAGTCTGCGATCTCTTCGACGCGGCCCCGATACACTTTGCCCGGATAGGCATAGGCGGTGACTTCAACCGGATCACCGACATGCAGACGGCCGGCATCCGTCTCGTCCACTTCCGCATTGATGCGCAACTGGCTGGTATCGGCGATCGCGGCCAGCGGTTTTTCCGGCATCACCACTTCGCCCACGTCGAGATAGCGTTCGATCAGCGTGCCGCTGATCGGCGACGTGATGTGGGTCATATCCATCAGGGAGCGCACATAGCGCACATTGGCTTCGGCCTGCGTTACCTGCGCCTCGTGCAATGCCAGCGTCTCGCGGCGCGGGCCTGACTGCAACAACCGCAAATGTTCTTTGGCTTCGGTTACCCGTGCAGTTGCGACCTTGTAGACGCTCTCGGCGTTGTCGAGCGTGGCCTGCGACACGAACTTGTCCTTGTGCAACTGGCCGGTGCGCTTGAATTCCTTTTCGGCCTGCATCTGTTCGGACTGCACGCGTTGCAGTTCCGCCCGGGCCTGTTTGATCTCCTCGTCGCGGGCGCCCGCCGCGACTTCGTTGCGCCTGGCCTTTGCAACTGCCAGTTCGGCCTCGGCCTGATGCAAGCGGGCATTCAGGTCTTTGGAATCAAGTTCGGCGATCACCTGGCCCTTGTCGACATGCTCGCCAACCTTGACCAGGAAGCGTTCGATGCGCGCAGTCATTGCGCTGCCGACATTCATTTCCGCGCCGGGCCGTGCCTCCAGTTTTCCTTCCGCCGAAACATAGCGCTGCGCGGGCGGCTGCGAGGCCGGTGTGCTGCCGTTGCCAGGTACGCTGATGCCGGAACGCAGAACCAGATATATCGCCAGCGCAATGATGGTTGCTGCAGCTGCGATAGCAACGGGTTTCCGTTTCATGATTGCAACCTCCCGTCTTCAAGATGTATTACCCGGTGCGCTACTTCTTCGACCTTGGGATCGTGGCTGACAATCGCCACCGCTTTGTGCAATTCACCGGCATGGCCGCGCAGCAATTGCAAAATATCGCGGCCGGTCTTCGAGTCGAGATTGGCGGTCGGCTCGTCGGCCAGGATGATCGGCGGGTCTCCGGCCAGCGCGCGGGCGATCGCGGTGCGCTGCTTTTCGCCGCCGCTCATGTCGCGCGGGTAGGCGTGCGCGCGCCGCGCCAGCCCGACGCGTTCGAGCAGACCCGCGGCCTCGCTATGCACCTTTTGTTTCGATCTGCCCTTCATGCGCAGCACCACCTCCACATTTTCCTGCGCCGTCAGCGAACGGAACAGGTTGAATGACTGAAACACGAACCCGAAATAGCGGCGGCGGATATTCGCCAGCTCGCGCTCGTCGCATGCGCCGATGTTGCGTCCATGCACCAGCACCTCCCCGGAGGTGGGCCGCAGGATGCAGCCCATGATGGACAGCAGCGTGGTCTTGCCCGAACCGGACGGGCCCATGATCAGCAACACTTCATCCTGCGCCAGTGTAACGGAAGCAGATGACAGCGCATCGACTTTTCCGGCGCCTTCGCCGTAAATTTTGCTGACCGCGCGCGTTTCGAGTATCGGCTTGTCGTTCATGAATATCACTCCCGGAACACCATCACCGGATCCAGCGTCTTGACCTTGCGCACCGAAATGTACGCCGCCGCGAGACAGGTCGCGACGACAATCACAAACACCGCGACGAACAGCAGTAGCGGCAACTGCATCGACACACCCGCACTGACGATGCCGCCGCGCGATGCGAATGTCACGAGCACGCCGATCGCGAAACCCAGTGCCGCACTGACCGCTGCCTGGGCCAGGATCACCAGGTTGATGTCGGAATTCTGCGCACCCATCGCCTTGAGCGTGCCGTAATCGCGCAGATGTTCCATCGTGCCCGCATAGATGGTCTGCCCGACGATCGCGCCGCCGATCAGCACCGCGAGTATCGCGGTCAGGAAGAACGCCATGCCCATGCCGGTCTGTATCGTCCAGTAGTCGACGGTGCGGTCGATGAAACCCTGTCTGGTGTACACATCGTTGTCGGGCAACACCGCGCGCAGCTTTTGCACCACCTCATTCACTCGGGACGGATCCTTGAGCTTGGCAACGATGAACGATGTCTCACCTTCGAAGTCGGTGCCCATCAGGCTCTTGTCGATCTCGTTGTAAGAAGTGAACACCACCGGGATCGTCGTGAAGCTGAGCGCCCCGCGCGACAATCCCACCAGTTTGAACGACTGTTCCCTGAACAGGTTGAGTTCCCAGTACGAGCCCAGCTCGAGCTTGCCCAGGCGCTGCCGCGAGCTTTCATCCATGATGATGTAGGGCCCGCCCTTGACATCGGACGGCTTGCCTTTTGCCATGGACCAGGGGCCGCCGACGCCGGTATCCGGATTGAAACCGATCACCTGCGCCTGCTCGCGGCGTCCGTCCGCCAGTTTGAGGAACGCGAACCAGACGTGGATCTTCTCGGCCCACAACACGTCGTCGAGTTCGCGCACGCGGTTGATGCGGTAGGCAGGGAAGGGCTGCGAGAAATCGAAGTTGGGCACGTTCTGCGACACGATCCAGATGTCGGCATCGGTATGGCGCACCACGCTGGTGGCGTTGCCCATCATGCCGAGATAGATGCCAACCTCGACCAGCGTCAGCACCGTGGAAAAAACGATGCCGACCAGCGTGATGACCAGCCGGCCGCGCTCCTGAAATAACATTCTGAATGCAAGCCACAACATGTCTGTGCGCTCCGATGCAGTTCAATGTTCAGGTGCAAGCCGGTCGGGCGATCATGCCGCAAAGGAATGCAACCGGTTTGCTCGGGCGTTTATCATGATA
>CAZCKZ010000225.1:0-3583 GCA_964499395.1 uncultured Gallionella sp.
CAGCGCATTACGGCGTGGTGCCGGTGGAGAATTCCACCGAAGGCGCGGTCGGACGCACGCTGGATCTGCTGATGCAAAGCTCGCTGCAGATTTGCGGCGAAGTGATCCTGCCTGTCCACCAGTGCCTGCTCTCCCGATGTACCGACCTGGATTCGGTCAAGACGGTGTTTTCGCATCCGCAGTCGCTGGCCCAGTGCCAGGACTGGCTTAACAAGAACCTGCCGAAGGCGGTGCGCAACCCGCTTTCAAGCAATTCGGAGGCCGCGCGCCAGGCGGCAAACCATCCGCACGATTCTGCTGCAATTGCCGGTATCCAGAATGCGGCACATTTTGGATTGAATGTCATTGCAGAAAATATAGAGGATGATCCAAAAAACACCACGCGCTTCCTGGTGCTGGGCAACCAGCAGGTTGCGCCCTCGGGCAACGACAAGACATCGCTGGTGATGTCAGCCGCGAACCGTCCCGGCGCCGTGCATGATCTGCTGGTGCCGCTGGCCAAACACGGTGTCAGCATGACCAAGTTCGAATCGCGCCCAGCGCGTTCTGGGCTTTGGGAATATGTGTTCTATCTGGATATCGAAGGCCATCAGGCCGATGCCAAGGTGTCTGCCGCCTTGGCAGAGCTAAGAAAGGTCGCTGCGTTCGTGAAGGTGCTGGGTTCGTATCCGGTCGCCGTTTAGGCGGCCATGCATGAAAAGTCATATCGAATTTCCCGAACTGTTGATTATGAATTATTCTGAATTGGCTCCGGCCTATATCCGCGCCATCGCGCCATACCAGCCCGGCAAGCCGATCTCCGAACTTGAACGCGAGCTGGGTATCACCGGCATCGTGAAGCTGGCCTCGAACGAAAATCCGCTGGGTGCAAGTCCCAAAGCGGTTGCCGCTGCCCGCGCAGCACTCGACGAAATTGGCGTGTATCCCGACGGCAACGGTTTTGCGCTGAAAGACGCGCTGGTCAAGCGCTATGGCGTGGCACAGGATCAGGTCGTGCTGGGCAACGGATCGAACGATCTGCTGGAGTTGTCGGCGCGCGCTTTTCTGACCGTAGGCGACAGGGTGGTTTACTCGGATCATGCTTTCGCCGTGTATCCGCTGGCGACCCAGGCAGTCGGCGCGGTCGGTATCAGCGTCGCGGCCAAAGATTTCGGCCATGATCTGGATGCGATGCGCAACGCGGCGGTGGATCAGGGTGCGAAGATGATATTCATTGCCAACCCGAACAATCCGACCGGGACATTTGTACCCGGCGATGCGTTGCTGGAATTTCTGCGCGCGCTGCCTGCCAATATTCTGGTTGTGCTGGACGAGGCTTATAACGAGTACCTGCCAATTGAATGCCGCTATGACAGTATTTGCTGGCTTAAGGAATTTCCCAATCTGATCATCTCGCGCACTTTTTCCAAGGCTTATGGATTGGCCTCGTTGCGCGTCGGTTACGCGATGGGGGATGCGCAGGTGATGGGCATGTTCAACCGGGTGCGCCAGCCGTTCAATGTCAACAGCGTGGCACAGGCTGCCGCAGTGGCCGCGATCCGGGATACGGAATTCGTGCAGCAGACCTGCGCTATGAATCTGCGCGGCATGAAACAGATCACGGACGGGCTGGTCGGGTTGGGTCTGGAATATATTCCGTCGTTCGGCAATTTCGTCAGCTTCAGGATCAGCGATGCGCTGCATGTTTACCAGCGCATGCTCGAGTCAGGCGTGATCGTGCGTCCCATCGCGAATTACGCGATGCCGGAGTATTTACGCGTCAGCATCGGGCTGGAATCGGAGAATGATAAATTTTTGTCTGCGTTAAAGCAGATTCTTGGAGAGAAGTAATGATTATCGTAATGGGAAGAGATGTCACCGACGAACAGATCGGTGCAGTGGTCAACAGACTTGAAGCCGCCGGGCTGAAAGCAAACATATCGCGCGGCATCGAGCGTACCGTGATCGGCGCGATCGGTGATGAAAGACCGCTGACCGAGGAAATGTTCACGCCGCTGCCCGGCGTGGAGTCGGCGATGCACATCGCCAAGCAGTACAAGATCGTGTCGCGCGAATCGCACAGGGAAAATACCGTTATCGATATCGGCGGCCTAAAGCTGGGCGGCAACCAGATACAGGTCATTGCGGGACCGTGCTCGGTGGAGACTCAGGAGCAGATGGATCTGTCGGCGAAGTCTGTCCACGAAGCGGGCTGCCGCCTGATGCGCGGCGGCGCGTTCAAGCCGCGCACCAGCCCCTACACGTTCCAGGGCAAGGGCGTGGAAGGACTGGATATGTTCCGCAAGGCGGCCAGCCCCTACAAATTGCCCATCGTGACCGAACTGATGGACGTGCGCATGCTGGACACCTTCATGGAATACGATGTGGACGTGATCCAGATCGGCACGCGCAACATGCAGAACTTCGACCTGCTCAAGGAAGTCGGGCGCATCAACAAGCCGGTGATCCTCAAGCGCGGCATGTCCGCGACCATCTCCGAGTGGCTGATGTCGGCGGAATACATTGCTGCTGGCGGAAACCACAACATCATTTTTTGCGAGCGCGGTATCCGCACGTTCGAGACCTACTACCGCAACGTGCTGGATATAACCGCGATCCCGGTACTGAAAAAAGAAACCCATTTGCCGGTGATCGTCGATCCTTCGCATGCCGGCGGCAAGGCATGGATGGTGGCAGCGCTGTCGCAGGCAGCGATCGCCGCCGGGGCGGACGGTCTGCTGGTCGAGATGCATCCGAGCCCCTGTGACGCATGGTGCGATGCCGATCAGGCACTGACGCCGCAGGAGCTGAAAGACTTGATGGGCACGCTGGGCGGAATCGCCAAGGCGATCGGCCGCACGCTTTAGGGGGCACACCATGGCTGACATGGAATTCACGCTGAAGCTGACCAGGCAACAGGATTATCAGTTCAACGTGCAGTTTGATCTCGCGGGGGTGCCCGATCTGCAATTGGACGAGCCGGCGCCATTGGGGGCGGGCGCAGGCCCGAATGCCTCGCGCCTGCTGGCGGCCGCGGTGGCGAATTGCCTGTCTGCCAGCCTGCTGTTTTGCCTGGGCAAATTCAAGCAGGACCCGCAGGGCGTTACTGCGCATGTGACAGGCAAGATGGTGCGCAACGAGCAGGGGCGTCTGCGCGTGGGTGGTTTTGCCGTGGAGATCCAACTTGAACAGTCGGTCGAGCGCCTTGCGCATTGTGCCGAGCAGTTCGAGGATTTTTGCGTGGTCACCGACAGCGTGCGCAACGGCATCCCGGTCAGCGTACGGGTGCTGGATGCCGCAGGGCAACTCATACACCACAGTGAACCATGACAACAAAGCTATTCCATAAAATCGTTATTTTCGGCGTCGGACTGATCGGCGGTTCGTTTGCGCTGGCATTGCGGAAAGCGCATGCGGTGGATACGGTGGTGGGCTTCGGCCGCAGCGAACAGACGCTGGTCAATGCGAAGCAGCTCGGTGTGATCGATCGCGTCGGGGAAGATTTGGCTGCAGAACTCGGCGATGCCGATCTGGTCATGTTGGCGACGCCGGTTGGGCAGATGGCCGAACTGATGTCGCTCATTGCACCGCACCTCGGTGCCAG
>CAZCKZ010000226.1:0-3578 GCA_964499395.1 uncultured Gallionella sp.
GGCATTACCCGCGCCGGCGCTACGCGTACCGTGTTCATGCCGCCACCTGAAGAGGCGTTGCCTCATCGCTGACAATAGACCCGTCGTGGAAACGCACCTGGCGCTTGGCATGTTGTGCGATGTCCGCTTCGTGGGTGACCAGCACGATGGTGATGCCTTCGCGGTTGAGTTCGTCGAACAATGCCATGATTTCTTCGCTGGTATGGCTGTCCAGGTTGCCGGTGGGCTCATCGGCAAGGATCAGGCGAGGGCGGTTGACCAGCGCGCGCGCAATCGCCACGCGTTGTTGTTGACCGCCGGAAATCTTGTTGGGCATGGATGCTGCATAGCCCTCCAGACCGACCTTGGCGAGCAGCTCATGGGCACGTTGCTCGCGTTCCCCGTGTTCCACTCCGCAATAAATCAGCGGCAGGGCGACATTGTCCAGCAACGACATGCGCTGCAGCAGGTTGTAACCCTGGAACACGAAGCCGATGGTGCGGTTGCGCAACAACGCCAGTTCGTCCTTGCTCAAATTCTCGACATCCCGGCCATCCAGCAGATAGCGGCCGGAACTGGGCTTGTCGAGACAGCCGAGGATATTCATGAAGGTGGATTTTCCGGAACCGGACGGACCCATGATCGCGACGAATTCACCCGCAGTGATACTCAGCGTCACCGATTTGAGCGCGGGGAATAATCCGGCAGAAGTCCGGTACGACTTGTGCAGGTTTTCGATGCGAATAACGGCGTTGCCCATCAGAACAATCTCATCGGCCGGCTGCCGGAGCTTTGTGACTGGTTCGCAGTCTGTGCTTCACCAATGACGACCCGGTCGCCCGCCTTGAGATCCCCGCCGGCAATTTCGGTGTTGCGGTTGTCGGTAATGCCGAACATCACGCTGACCGGTTTCAATTTCCCTTTTTCCAAAACATAGACCTTGCCGGCAAACGTGTTGCGCGTCTGCCTGGTGTTACTGGATTTGCCGCCCGCCGAACCGCCGGTGCGGCTGCCGCCGTTGTTGCGGGCATCGCTGGCCGCAGCGGCGGGAAGCTTCTGCACCTCGCCGGCGGCCGGTTTGAAGCGCAGCGCTGCATTCGGAACCAGCAAGGTATCCTTGCGCTCGGCCACCGCTATGTTCACATAGGCGGTCATCCCGGGCAACAGGATCTGCTCCGGGTTGTCCACGTTGACCACCACGTCGTAGGTGACCACGTTCGATACCGTGGTCGGATTAAGCCGTATCTGTTTGACTTCGCCATTGAAGTGGCGGTCCGGAAATGCGTCCACGGTAAAGCGCACCACCTGTCCGACCCGGATGCCGCCGATATCCGCCTCGGCAAAATTGGTGTCGATCTGCATCTTGGACAGGTCCTGCGCGATCTTGAACAGCGTCGGTGTCTGCAAACTGGCGGCCACGGTCTGGCCGACATCCACTTCCCTGTCCACCACCACCCCGGACACCGGGGAACGGATCACCGAGTAGGAGAGATTGGCGCGGTCTCTTTGCATCTGCGCACGCGCGGCCAATAACTGTGCCGCGGCGGCCTTTTTTGCCTGCACCGCGGTGTCCATATCCTGCTGGGCGACATATTCCAGCGCGAACAGATCGCGTGTGCGCTTTTCGTTTGCGCTTGCCAGTTCCATCGAAGCTTGTGCGCTTTGCACATTCGCCTCGCTTTGCTTCAGTTGCGCGGCGAGCAGGGAATCATCGAGCTCAAGCAATATCTGGCCCTTTTTCACCTTGCTGTTGAAATCCACGTAGAGCTTTTTGACGGTTCCGGAAACCTGCGTGCCGACGCTGACCAGCGTGACCGGGTTGATCGTGCCGTTGGCCGACACGGTCTGGCTGACGTCGCCTTTTTCCACGGTCTGGGTGCGATATTGCGGCGGCGCATCAGCAGTGTGCAGCCAGTAATAGGCGATGCCGGCAGCGATCACGATCGCAGCCAGCGCGGTCAAAGCAAGCGGGGAGCGGAATATTTTTTTCATGGTTGGGATTTCTGGAGTGGATTTTTCCCCGGTGGAATTGTACCGGGCTGACTTGCATCGGGCTTGGTGGCGTTCCCGTCGGACAGGGTTTGCAACAGGTTTGCATCAAGGTTGCCCATGGCCTGTGCCAGCGTGGCGCGGCTGATATTCCAGTTGAAGGTCGATTGTATGCGCTGCTGGCGCGCGCTGGCCAGCGCGCTTTGCGCATTCAGCACATCCAGTATGCTGCCCACGCCCGCCTTGTAGCGACCCAGCGCAACCTGTGCCGATTGCTGCGCGCTGTCCAGCAGCACCGCGGTGGTGCGCAGCGACTGTGTCGCGGTGGTCAGGTTCTGGTAGGCAGTCCAGACATCCAGCGCCACCTGCAGGTGCACCTGTTCCAGTTGCGCATTTTTTGCCTCCACCTGCGCCTCGGCAGAGCGCACGCGATAGGTGGTCGAAAATCCGGAAAAGAGCGGAACGTTCAGGTTGACGCCCAGCGTTGAGCTATTGGTATCGATACCCGAATAATAGTAGCGGTTGGACGAGGCGCTCAGCGAGATCGTCGGTCTGCCTGCCGCACGGGTTGCCTCCGCACTGGCCTGCGCGGCCTTCACTTGGGCTTCCGCGGCCAGCAGGTCGGGACGGCGTTGGCGCGCCTGCTTGATCAGCGCGCTGACGTTGCCTTCAAAATTGTCCGGTACCGGATTGGTACCGGCCGATACCAGCGGCACGCCCCGGTTCGCATCCAGTCCGAGCATGTTTGCCAGCGTGCCCTGTGCGTTCTTCAGGTTACCGTCGGCGCTGATGCGATTCAGCGTGGCCTGCGAATAAGCGGTCTGTGCCTGCAGCTTGTCTGCAGGTGTTGCACTGCCGGCATTGTAGCGTGCTTCGGCGGCGTCGTAACTTTCCTTCGCGGCGCGTTCCGATTCACGCGCCGAATCGAGCGCGGCCGAAGCTGCCTGCACCTGGTAATAGTCCTGCACCGCGGCGAGAAACACCGACTGTACGGTGCTGTCCTGGGTCGCAATTGCGGCAGTGAGCAACTGGCGGTCACTTTCCAGCGTGGCAGATCGCGCGCCGAAGTCGTACAGCAGATAAGAAAAGGTCACGCCGACACTGCGCTGATTGACGGCGGGTGTGCTTCCTGTCGTGCGGTTTGCAGCCGCATTCAGATCGACGCCGGGCAAATAGGCAGACTTGCCGACACCGACCTGCGCAGCCTGAACCAGCGAATTCGCCCATGCCACACGGGTCTGCGGGTTGTTGCACAAAGCGAGATTGACGACTTCCTGCAGGTTGAGCGCGTGATCAAGCGGTTGCGCAGCACACGGGTCGCCGGCCGTACCGCCCATGCGCAAACCTGGCCTGGGCGGCAGCATTGCACCGGTGCCGAACGGGTCGGATGTTTCAGCGGCTGCAGCATTGCTGTTTGCGAATACGGACAGCGCGCAGGCCAGCAACAGGCTTGCGATCGCTGCCGTTCCGGATAGCCGGATGGATTGCGGTTTTTTCGGCGTATCCATCAAATTCGTTGGCGAATTGTTTTGCATCATCTGGCTGCAGGCATGCCCGGAATTTCGCATTCCGGCCTCGCATGCGAATAAGTGAATTGCATGCGAGTATAG
>CAZCKZ010000227.1:0-3569 GCA_964499395.1 uncultured Gallionella sp.
ACCAGCCTCCGCATGACGTGCGCCTTGCCCGCTTGCCTGTCACACCCGATCCGGGCGTGATCGAGGTCAACATTCATCCGGCAGCAAGCTGGAAAGAGCTGGTGCATAACACCACCACGCTGTACGAATTGGCCCGAGTGACGCGGCTGGGAACAGAAAAATTCATGCTGGACGGCCGCCATACCGGGACCGGCGGGGGAAACCACGTCACGCTGGGCGGCATTACGCCTGCCGACAGCCCCATCCTGCGCCGCCCCGATTTGCTGCGCAGCCTGATCACATACTGGCAGCATCATCCGGCGCTTTCCTATCTGTTCTCCGGCCTGTTCATTGGCCCAACCAGCCAGGCACCGCGTGTGGACGAGGCGCGCAACGACAACCTGTACGAACTGGAGATCGCCTTTCAGCAGATGCCGGATGGCGAAGTCCCCACACCGTGGCTGGTCGACAGACTGCTGCGCAACCTGCTGGTGGACATGACGGGCAATACTCACCGCAGCGAATTCTGCATCGACAAGCTCTATGCACCCGGATCCGAAACCGGCCGCCTGGGCCTGCTGGAACTGCGCGCCTTCGAAATGCCGCCGCACGCCCAGATGAGTCTGATGCAGATGCTGCTGTTGCGCTCGCTGGTCGCCTGGTTCTGGAAGCAGCCGTACAAAAAACCGCTGGTACGCTGGGGTACGCAACTGCATGACCGCTTCATGTTGCCGCATTTCATTGCCGCCGACATCTACGACGTCGCGCGCGACCTGCAGGACGCGGGCTTCGATTTCAAGCACGAATGGATCGCTCCGTTCCTGGAATTCCGCTTTCCGCACATGGGGACATTGCAGGTCGACGATCTGCAACTCGAATTGCACCAGGCCATCGAACCGTGGCACGTGCTGGGTGAAGAAATCACCAGCACCGGCATGGCGCGCTACGTGGATTCTTCTGTTGAACGCTTGCAGGTGAAACTCAGCGGCGCGATGGGAGAACGCTATGCGCTCGGCTGCAATGGTCGCCGTGTGCCATTGCGCGCAACCTCGACACCGGGCGAAATGATCGCAGGCGTCCGTTACCGCGCTTGGAATCCACCTTCCGCGTTACATCCCACCATAGACGTGCAAGCCCCGCTGATATTCGACATCGTTGACACATGGAACGGCCGTGCTATCGGCGGTTGCACCTATCATGTCAGCCATCCCGGCGGGCGCAGTTACGACACGCTACCTGTCAACGCCAACGAGGCAGAAGCGCGCCGGGTCAGCCGTTTCTGGGATTACGGCCATACGCCGGAAGAAAACGTTGCTGAATTACCGCCGGAAACACCCAACAAGGATTTCCCGTTCACGCTTGATTTGCGCTGGTATGCACGCAAGCGACTTGACTAAAAACCAATAAAGCCGGGCAAGCCCGGCTTTATTGGTTTTATTGGGTGAACAGGCTCCAACAACAGATATTCATTGCGGCATGATCCTGCCGCAATAAGCCGAAACCCGTCTTACAGACCCAGCCTTGCCACGTCCACCGACACCTTCAATTCATGATCCTGCCCGCCAAACACCACGCCCTTGAGCGGGGTGACGTCGCCATATCCCCGGCCCCAGGCAACGGTGATGTGCTGATCGCTGGGTATCTGATTATTGGTCGGGTCAAAGTCCATCCAGCCGGCATCGGGCACATAAACCGAAATCCAGGCGTGCGAGGCATCCGAGCCGACCAGTTTTTCCTTGCCGGGTGGCGGCAGTGTCTCGATATAGCCGCTGACGTAACGGGCGGCCAGACCGTATGAGCGGATGCAGCCTATGGCGAGGTGGGCAAAATCCTGACACACGCCGCGCCGATGCTCCAGCACGGTTTGTACTGGTGTGGACAGAGTGGTGAATTCCGGATCGAAGATGAAATCATTGTGGATGCGTTGCATCAGGTCATTGACGGCTTCATACAGCGGCCTGCCTGGCGTGAATGAAGGTTGTGCGTAAGCAGCAAGATCAGGACTGGTTTTGATGTAGGGAGAATCCAGTATGTACTGGCGAGCATCCAGCACTTCCGTGCGTTTATCCTGTTGCAGGATGATTTTGACATCTTCCCACGAAGTACTCCGCGAAAAATCAAGTTGCCCTGCATTGCCGAATACCTCCACTTCGCTGATGGCCGTAATGATAAATATGCTGTGTGGTTCAGTGATTGCAAAATATGCGATCTTGTTACCGAAAAAATCTTCCCGGACACGAAAATCGGTTTCCTTGGGCGTGATTTCAAGGCGTGCGGAAATCAGTTGCTGGTGTTGACACTCGCGCGGTAACAGGCGGGCTTCGTTGTAGGAATGTCCGACCATGCCTGCATATTCATAAGATGTGGTGTGGGTAATGCGGTAGCGCACGAGTTTACCTTAAAATCATTTCAAAGCGGTTGCGGGCTGCTGTCGTGGCGGAAAAACTCACCAGTGATGGTTTCAGACAAGGTGTTCAGCAGGTAGTATAGCCGGCTGAGCTGTTGATCCAGATTCTCGCGGATACCATCGCTGGAAACCACCATCAGATCACTCAGGTTAAGCAGATCGATCATGGAACTGGCCTCCAGCATCAGACGCTCCTCTGCGCTGAAACGCTGTCCCTTGCGGGAACTTGGCAATTTTGCGACGTGATTTTTCAGGCAGTCGATCTGGAACGCAAGTGAACGCGGATTGCTGACATCGAGCAGCAGCAACTCGAGGAAGGCAGACAGCTCGAAGTAGCTGCGATAATGCTGCCGGTAACAGATGGTGTTGTCACTGGTATCCAGCAGGGATTCGATGAGTTGTGCCTCCACACCATCGCGATGATGCGCAGACAAAACGTTGCGCAGTATCGAGATTGTCAGCATGGCGCGTTCCATGCGGCGACCGATGTCGAGGAACAACCAGCCGTTGCCGCGTGTCATGTTTTCCATGGACAAACCGCTGAAAGCACTCAATGTGGTGATCTGGCGATCCATAAGTTCCTGCAATTTCCACAGCGCGTTTTCGCCGAGGTACTGTGGCTGGGCGAGGTGTTCGTCCATATCGTCCATGACACGCCAGATATCAGTGGACCAGAGATCCCGCACCGAGTACCCGGTGCGCACCACATTACGCAGCAAATTGGCAATGCTTCCGCTGCGCTGTTCATCCAGCGCAACGGAAATGAGTTCGGATTCTGGTGATTTCAGCAGGTCTGCATGATCCTCATCCAGAAAGCCAGGCCAGGTGCCGGTCAGGTTGGTCACTGCACGCAACAGGCATTGCAGACTTACTTGGTAATCCGGATCGTCGTTATTCGGGTTGACGTAAAGCTTTTTAACTGTGGCGCGCAGCAAACGAATGCTACCTTCCGCACGTTCGGCATAGCGTCCGACCCAGAAGATATTATCCGCCGCCCTGCTGGGTAGCGCATGGTCATTCCCGCTGATAGCCGATGCACCGATGTTTCTGGCAGTTTCGTACTTTGCCTCCGGCTCGGAGGCAATCACCCAGGTATCCTTGCTGATACTTCCCGTCTGTCCCGAGATCAGCATGTCGCCCTTTTCCGGCGCGCTGCTGCTCAATCCTCCCGGCATGATCTCGT
>CAZCKZ010000228.1:0-3547 GCA_964499395.1 uncultured Gallionella sp.
GGCGCGGCGACCGTGCTCATTTTCACCTTGCCGTTTTGCTGGGTGCGGTAGATGCCGACGAATCCATGCTCGGCCAGGTGTTTTCCCCATTCGCTGTTGACCAGGATCATCAGCTCGGAAACCACCTTGTCGATGGGTGAACCGCGCCGCCGCTGCGTGATGCTGACGCGGTCGTTCTCGATAAGGAAGTTGTAATCCACTTGCTGCGTGCTGTTGTCGGACGGCTTGCCGCGCCCGGCCTCCAGTTTCTGCACCAGATTCCACAGCAGGGTCAGTTCGCCCGCGTAGGGATAATCGAGTTTTCCGGCTGCCAGCGTCTCTTCGTTGAACAGCGGCTCCAGCGTGTCATGGCGCAAATTCGCCGCGATACGGATGCGCTCGACGCGGCTCTCATGACCCAGTATCGCCAGGGTTTCGCCGTCGATTTCGTTATACATCGACAGTGCCGGACAGACGCGATCCGCACAAAGCGTGAATGCCTCCACCACGCTGTCCGGCAGCATGGTGATCTTGGCTCCCGGCATGTACACCGTGGAGAGCCGCTGCGCGGCGATCCTGTCGCCATCGGAATCGCGCGGCAGTCCCAGCGCGGGCGCGGCAATATGCACACCGATCCGCCAGTTGCCGTTGGGCAGTTTCACCACGGAAATCGCATCGTCGATCTCCGTGGTGGCCGCATCGTCGATGCTGAAGGCATTCACGCCGGCCAGCGGCAATTCTTCCCATGTGCTCAATTCGACCGGCGGGAAACCGGTTCCCTTCGGGAAATGCTCGAACAGGAATTTTTGCAGGTGGTAATCCTGCGTGGATGGCAACGCTCCACAGCGATCCAGCAGGTGTGCGGCGGACAGATGCGTCGCGGCGCAGGCGGCTTCCAGCGCTTTCACCTCAATGGTGTTGCGGTCCGGCTTATACAGCAGGTAGTTGAGGTGTTCGGCGAACTCGGCAGGCAATTCGAATCGCGTGAGTTGTTCGGTGTAGCGCGCCTGCAATGCCAGCTGCTGGCGTTTCTTCTCGGCACCGGCCAGCGCGGCTTTCAGCACATCGGGCGGCGCGGCGCGATAACGGCCTTTGCCCTTCTTGTGGAAATAGATGGGCGCGCCGTGCAAACGCATCAGGACTGCAGCAGCTTCCAGTGCGCTGGGGGGGTGGCCGAAATACTCGGTGGCAATCTGCTCTGCACCAAACTCTTCGGGCGGACAGCATTCCCACAGGAAATCCACTTCGATGGTTTCCGACAGCGCTTCGGCCTGGGCCATGAATTCGGCCAGCGCGGGCTGGGTAAAACGCAACATCACATTGGCCGCCTTGACCTTGCTGCGCTTGCCGGACAAGGCTTCAATCTGTAGCGATGTGGTGTTGTCGGCCATGATGCTGCCGACCTTGAAACTGCCGTCTTCTTCGTAAAGGATATTCATCGGGGGTGAGGCGAAAAAAGTGGCACAATTATACCCTGTCGGCGGCTTGGGACTTAACCAGGGTTTCAGCTTCATCGGAAGTGCTGTTTGCCAACGAGGCAAGGCCGGATGTCCGGCTTGCACCGACGAAATGGACCAACGCCAAAGCTGGCGATATTTCCGGATCGAACCCGTGCCGTCGAATGGGTTAAACTTGCCCGACTATCTGAAATGGACCAGTACCAATATGGAAGAACCCCATATCAGCGAATCCGGCTTGAGACTGAGAGCCTGGCTGATTATCGGCTATACGCTGTTCATCATGTACGGAAGCCTGTCGCCATTCTCCGATTGGAGCGATCAGGGCTTTGATTTCATCGATGTGCTGCGCACGCCTTTTCAATTTACCTATACCGCATTCGATGCGGCCATCAATCTGCTGTCTTACTTGCCATTCGGCTTGCTGGTCGGCCTGACCGCGCGTGCGCGCTTCGGGGCGCTGACGAGCGTAATCGCCGGCCTGTGTGCGGGTGTGCTGCTGTCTGCGAGCATGGAGTACCTGCAAATGTACCTGCCAATGCGCATCAGTTCCAACATGGACATACTGACCAACAGCACCGGGGCGCTGATCGGCGCATTACTGGCGGTCAGCATAACTTCCTGGACGTGGTTCTTTTCGCGAATAACGCGCTTGCGCAACGATCTTTTCCGCCATGGCAAAGAGATGGATTTTGGTCTGGCATTGCTTGCGCTATGGATGTTCGGTCAGATCAATCCGTCCTTGCCGATGCTCGGCAATGTGTTTATCAGCGGGTCAGCGAGCCAGCCTTTCGTGCCCCCCCACCCCGCGCCGTTTAACGGCCTGGAAAGCATTGTTGTCACGCTGAATTTGCTGATGCTGGGCACGCTGATGCTGACCTTGCTGCGTGTGCCGCGCAATATTGTCATGGCCTTGCTGGTTGTATTGAGCGCGGTGGCATTGGTGAAATTCATTACCGCCGCGCTGCTGCTGAAATCCTGGGCGCTGTTGCTGTGGATCAACAGCGAGGCGATGCTTGGAATGATGCTGGGGATATTGCTGCTGTTTTCGGCGCTGTGGCTGCCGCGCCGTACCGCGATCGGTTTCGGCGCTGCGGCGTCATTATGCAACTTTGCCCTGGTGAATTTTGTGTTCGACGACAATTCGCCTTCTGCCGCAAGGTCCATCTATCACTGGCATTACGGGCACTTGCTGAACTACAACGGACTGGCACAGACTATCACTACGGTGTTCCCTTTGCTGCTGCTGTTTCATCTGTGGCGCGCCAGAAAATTATAATTCCGCAAAGTATAATTCCGCATCTCCATTCGTCCGGTATCTGCCATGAGTTTTTTCGACAAACATGTTTTTTTCTGCACCAACCAGCGCGATGACGGCAGCGCCTGCTGCAACAACCACGGCGCGCAAAAAGCCCGCGATTACGTGAAGAAACGGGTCAAGGAACTCGGCATTTCCGGTCCCGGCAACAAACTCCGCATCAATTCCGCCGGATGCATGGATCGTTGCGAGGAAGGCCCCGTGATCGTGGTGTATCCCGAGGGTACCTGGTATACCTATGTGGATGAAAATGATCTCGACGAGATCATCGAAGCGCATCTGAAGAATGGGCGCATCGTTGAGCGTCTGAAGATTTAAGCATTGGAAGTTTCTTGCAACAGGCGGACAACATACAAACACCATGTCGGCTTTCGGCCAAACCCGGCCATTTTGCAAATGGCAGCTTTCAGGCAATTAAATGGATATTATGGTCGGGAGAAATATCTCCAAAGCCAGCAGTACTTTAATGGACGCTAATAATTCATGCCGACAAAAATAATCAACCGTAGACTATTGGTAATTATCTGTCTGTGCCTGCTTCAGACACGGGTTCAGGCCGCAGAGGTCACTGTCCAGAAAAATAGCGCAAGCGGTCTGCTGACATGGACATCAAAGGACGATGGTTTTAGCATAGAGCTCATTCAACTGCTTCCTGACTTTGTGCGCGCCGTATACGATAAGCACGGCTTGCCTGCCGACGAGGTGGAACGAATTGCCGGTTACTGTGATTTTGGCACTATTATCCAGAACACTTCACAGCAGCAATTGAGTTATCGGGTTTCGGACTGGCGCT
>CAZCKZ010000229.1:0-3545 GCA_964499395.1 uncultured Gallionella sp.
TGCTGGTGCTGTATTCTCTGCTTGAAGCCCCTTTCAATATCTATCGCACCTTCGTCATTGAGGCGCGCTTCGGCTTCAACAAAATGACTTTCAAGCTGTACCTGCTGGATGCACTGAAAGGCATATTGATCGGCGCTGTCCTCGGCTTGCCGTTGCTGTTCGGCGTGTTGTGGCTGATGGGACGCATGGGAACATACTGGTGGCTGTATGTGTGGGGAGTGTGGGTGGTATTCAATCTGCTGATCCTGTTTATCTATCCGTCGTTCATCGCGCCGCTGTTCAATAAATTTTCGCCGATGCAGGACGAGGTGATGAAAGCACGCATCGAATCCCTGCTCAAGCGCTGCGGATTTACCGCGCAGGGATTGTTCGTGATGGATGGCTCCAAGCGCAGTGCTCACGGCAACGCCTACTTCACCGGTTTCGGCAAAACCAAACGCATCGTGTTCTTCGACACCCTGCTGGAACGCCTGAGCATCAACGAAGTCGAGGCGGTGTTGGCGCATGAACTGGGCCATTTCAAACGCCGCCATGTGGCGAAACGCATCATGGCCACCTTTGCGATGAGCCTCGGGTTCCTGTGGCTGCTCGGCCTGCTGATGCAAACCACCTGGTTCTATCAGGGCCTGGGGGTTACCACGCCGTCCACCGCGCTCGCCCTGTTGCTGTTCTTCATGGTGCTGCCGGTATTCAGCTTCCTGCTTGGGCCGATCATGTCAGCCTATTCGCGCAAGCATGAATTCGAGGCTGACGCATATGCCGCGAAGCAGACTGATGCCATCGATCTGGTCAGCGCACTGGTCAAACTGTATCAGGACAACGCGGCGACGCTGACCCCCGATCCGCTGTATTCCAAGTTTTACGATTCGCATCCCCCGGCCATGGTACGCATCTCCCATCTACAATCCGCGCAAACCTGAATTTGATTCACGACAAGGAGGACTCCTATGAGAATGATCGCAATCCTGATCTTCCCCGCAATGATGCTACTGGGTGCTGCCACTGCCGCATCGGCCAACCCTTTTCCGGACGGCAATGCACAGACCGGGGAAAAGTTATTCGCGCAATACAATTGCAACCGATGCCATAACGTGATCATGGGTGGCGACGGCAACAAGATATTCACCCGCATTAATCGCAAGAGAAACAGCCCCGAGGGATTGATCGAGCAGATCGGCATGTGCAGCGGTAATGTCAACGCGCACTTCACCCCGCAGGAAACGCAGGACATCGCGGCGTATCTCAACATCTTTTACAAATTCAAGTGAGCCGGCCATGAGTACAGCGAGTGACTTAACCAGCAGGCGCTGCGAACCCTGCAAAGCCGGCACACCACCGCTCTCGAACACGGAAGCCGACAGTTTGATGCTGCAAATCGAAGGCTGGCAGCGCTACGATCACCTGATCAGCAAGACTTACCATTTCAGGGATTATTACCAGACCATCGCGTTCGTGAATGCGGTCGCATGGCTGTCCCACACCGAGGACCACCATCCCGAAATCACCGTCACCTATAACAGTTGCCAAGTGGAGTACACCACCCACTCCGTCCACGGCCTGTCGGAAAACGATTTCATCTGCGCCGCGAAAGTGGACGCGCTATTCAAAATTTGATGCCCACACCCGATTTCAATTCGAAGGTGAGACAAGCCTGCACTGAGCTCAGTCGAAGGGGCGGTAACGAGTGAGCGTCGATGAAAACGTAGTTTCAGCGCACGCTAACCTCGCAAGTGAGGTTAAGCCCGTAAAGGGCGGCGGAAGCTACAGTGCAAGTGGCACGACGAGAGGCGAACGAGGCAGCCAACGCAGTATCACCGATGAATTGGAATCGGGGCAGATAATTGCCGCTTTCGGCCGCCAGTATCTGGTTCGTCTCGATGACGGCAGCGAAATAGCCTGCCTGACGCGCGGCAAAAAAAGCGGGGCAGCATGCGGTGATGTCGTCGAAATCAAGCGCACGGCGCCCGCTTCTGCCGGAGACGGTGCCGGCGCACAGGGCGTGATCGAGCGCATCGCGCCGCGCCGTTCGCTGCTGCATCGCTCCGATGCCTACCGCGAGAAACTTATCGCCGCGAACGTCACGCAGATCATCGTGGTGGTCGCCGCCGAACCGTCTTTCAGCGACGAGCTGCTGGCACGCTGCCTGGTCGCGGCATTCGACCAGAAACTCGATGTGCTGATCGTGCTGAACAAATGCGATCTGCCCGCCCCCGCAGCGGCCGCGCGCAAACGACTTGCCCCGTATACCGCCATCGGCTACCGCGTGCTGGAACTCAGTGCCAAGCAGGATGTATCCGCATTGCGCCCGTTTCTGACCGGCCACACCAGCGTGCTGGTCGGGCAATCCGGCATGGGAAAATCCACGCTGATCAACGCGCTGCTGCCGGGTGCACAGGCCGCCACCCGCGAAATCTCAACGGTGCTGGATTCCGGCAAGCACACCACCACCCACGCACGGCTATACCGGATTGATGCGAACAGCTCCTTGATCGATTGCCCCGGCGTGCAAGCCTTTGGCCTGCATCACCTGAGCTTCGGCGGTATAGAACAGGGCTTCGTGGAATTTGCGGACTATCTCGGCCAATGCCGCTTTCACGACTGCCGCCACTCGCATGAACCGGGCTGCGCATTGCGCAATGCGGTCACGGAAGGAAAGATCGATGCGCGCAGACTGGAGTTGTTCCGGCAAATCGCCAAGTATAAGTCTTAGGAATAAGGCTCGGCACTTTCCTAAATCAACAAGGGTGGCTCGTCCATCAGCGATATCTGTTCACGCAATTCCAGGATGCGGTCCTGCCAGTAGCGTTGCGTATTGAACCAGGGAAAGGCAACGGTAAAAGCAGGGTCATCCCAGCGCCGCGCAATCCATGCGGCATAATGGATCAGTCGCAGCGTGCGCAGCGCCTCGACCAGGTGCAACTCGCGGGGACTGATGTCGAAAAAATCTTCATAGCCCGCCATAAGATCGGAAAACTGCCGTGTCATGTCTGCGCGCTCACCGGACAGCAGCATCCACAGATCCTGGATGGCCGGCCCCATACGGCTGTCGTCGAAATCCACGAAGTGCGGTCCGGCATCGGTCCACAGCACATTGCCGACATGGCAGTCGCCATGCAGGCGGATTTTTTTTACGGTACCGGCACGATCGTAACAGCGCCGCACGCCATCCAGTGCCTGCGCAACCACGCCGCGATAGACCTCTACCAGCTCTGCCGGAATGAAGTTGTGCTCCAACAGGAACACGCTTGGTTCCATACCGAAGCTCTCAATGTCCAGCGCGGGACGATACCGGTAAGACTGCAGCGCACCGACTGCATGGATGCGGCCGATAAAGCGTCCCATCCATTCCAGCGTGTCGCGGTCATCCAGCTCCGGGGCACGGCCACCGTACCTGGTGAACACGGAAAAACGAAAACCGTTGAATTTGTGCAACGTGTTGCCGTTGATTTCCAGTGCCGGCACCACCGGAATTTCGTGTTCTGCCAGTGCCGCGACAAAAGCGTGTTCTTCCAGAATCTCGGCATCCGACCAGCGCTCGGGCCGAT
>CAZCKZ010000230.1:0-3532 GCA_964499395.1 uncultured Gallionella sp.
GCGGTGCGGACGGAATCGCCGTGACGTTCTCGGATGCCACCGTTGCCTCCACTACCGGTGGCTTTGGCGGCTCCCTGGGTTATGCACAGAACAATACCAATCCCGGCTTTGGCGGTGGATGGCTGGGCATTGGGCTGGACGAATACGGCAACTACCCATGCAACAACGAATCACGAACCGGCTATCCAGCCGGTTGGACCGACCCTGTTCTTGGTGCGGGCGCGACGGTTTGCACCGGCTCCGGCGGAGGCAACCATTATGTCGCGATACGCGGCAGTGGCAGCGGCACGACCGGTTACAACCTGCTTGCCAACACCGGAATCATTTCCGCCACCGCCCCGGCAAGCGGGGCGGCAGGCGCCACACCCTACCGCTACCGCATCACGCTGGATCACAGCGATAGTGTTCATGCCTACGTCACGGTGGAACGCGACGTCACCGGTACCGGAACAAGTTACACGACACTGGTGCCGAAATTCGATGTAAAAGCTTCCAGCGCACAAGCCGCCGTCCCCGCCAACTGGTTAGTCTCGTTTACCGGTTCGACCGGTGGCGCGACCAACAACCACGAATTCAAGCGCGTGCAGATTTGCGCCAATACCATCATTGGCAGCGGCCCGGACCATCTTGAAATCGATCATGCTTCCGGCACCGGCCTGACCTGCACACCCAGCACGCTGACGATCAAGGCATGTGCCGACGCGGCATGCACCACGGCCTACACCAGCGGCGTCACCGGCACCTTGAGCGCGACCGGCACGACTACGGTGAACTGGTCCGGCGGCAGCGGTTTTTCCATTCCCGCCGGCAGCAGCACGGTGACCAAGGATGTGCAGGTCACCACACCCGGAACGACCGTGTTTTCCGCGACCAGCACTCCGGCTTCTGCGACGGCCACAACCTGCAACTTCGGTACACCGAGTTGCACTTTCACGTCTTCCGATTCGGGATTCCTGGTCAGCGTGCCGAATCATGCCGCGGAAAGTACATCCACGCTGACGATCCAGGCGGTGAAAAAGGCAGACAACAGCCTGTCTTGCGTGCCGGCCTTTGCGAGTACCAGCAAGAGCGTCAACCTCAAATGTGCCTACGTCAACCCAGCTACCGGCACACTGCCGGTCAGAGTCGATGCCGGTGCCGGTGGCACTGCGCTGAATGCATCGGGCAGCACGACTGCCGCCTGCGACGGGACAGGTGCGAACATCACGCTGACCTTTGACGCGACCGGTACCGCCACGCCGGCATTGCAATATGCAGATGTGGGGCAGATGAACGTGAGTGCGGCTTATACCGGCACGGCGGGTTCGCTGGATGCGGGTCTGAGCATGACCGGCACGGGATCCTTTATCGCGGCGCCGGCGTCCTTTTCGTTCAGCGGCCTTCCGGCGGGGCCGATCAAGGCAGGCAATCCGTTCAGCGCAACCATAACTGCGCTGAATGCACTGGGCAATACCACACCCAATTTCGGCAAGGAAGCATCGCCCGGACCGGCAGGTGTGACGCTGACCAGCACGCTGGTTGCCCCGGTGGGCGGCGCAAATCCGACGCCGGGCAATAACGTAATCCCGGGATCGGAATTCGGCGCAGGCGGAATGGTGAATGATGCCGATGGCGTGGCGACCGTGAACAATCTGAGCTGGGGAGAAGTCGGGAATATTTCATTGCTGGCCACCTTGACCAATACCTACGGCTATCTTGGTATCTCGACCACGCCGACCCTGGATGCGCTCGGCAATCTCCTGATCGCGACCGGCACCAGTGCAACCGTCGGCGCGTTCATACCCGACCACTTTGATACTGCCGTGGTTGCAACCGCCACTACCCCGATGCCCTGCCCAACCGGACTGTCCTGTCCGGCGCTCTACAATGGTTTCGTATACTCCGGCCAGCCATTCAGCCTGGAGGTGACCGCAAAAAATCTGGCGGGTGGCACCACAAGCAATTATCACAGTGCTTATGGCCTGTCGAACGATGTCACGCTGAGCGCATGGGATGCGCTGGGCAGTACGGTAACCCCGACGGGCAGCGGCTCGCTGGCGAGCACGACGCTGGCTTCCAGTGCGTTCAGTAACGGGGTGGGCACGACGAGTACCCAGGCCTACACTTTCGCGACCTCGCCAACCGCACCCACGGACATATTCCTGCGGGCGGTAGATGCAGTGAACACGACAGTGACCTCACTACGCGCAACCCCGGCGACTTCGGTCGAGGGCGGGGTCAAAGTGGTGAGCGGCAAGGTAAAGACATCCAACGCGCATGGCTCGGAGACGCTCGACCTCCCGATGAAGACGAGCATCCAGTATTACGACGGCACATTCTGGCAGACCAGTCTCACCGACAGCGTAACCAGCCTGACGCTCAGCCTGTCCAACTACCAGCGCAAAACCGGCGGCGCATGGACCACGGCGCCGTCACCGGCGAGCGGCCAGGTCGTCGCGGGGATATTGTCGTTCATACTCTCGGCACCGACTGGCGGCGGTACCGGCAGCGTGGATGTGAGCATTAGCGCACCGGGCTATCTGCTTGTGGGCAGCAATGGTGCCGGCGTCAACCCGAGCCAGGTCGGGCGGGCCACTTTCGGCGTGTACAAAGGACCGAGCAAATTCATTTATCAGCGTGAAGACTACTGATGCGTTGAGCTCATCAGTCGGTTTTTCGTTAAGTTCAAACTTCCAAAGCGGCAATAACCACATAGCGGATACAATTAATCACTGTACGTATCTGGCACATTGTGTCTGGATAAAACGTTGCGTGACTTCACGAGGCGATTGCCAATTGATGGGGTGTGGCGTTAAAAAGTCATTGACTCCAGTGGGTTATTGAATTACCTTCGCGTTAATTATGAAAATACCGTTATTTTCCACCTTGATCAAGCCCAAAAGCCACGATGCTGGCTGGTTTGCCATCAGCTTTGGCGAACATGGTATTTACCTGGCAATAATCAAGTTTGCCGGGGCAATGCCTTGTGTGGTGCGCTGCGAATTTCACGAGACTGGTACGATATCTGCCAGTGAGTTGGAAAAGCTGCGCCGCGAGATGGACATTGGCGCCCATGACGTCACGACGCTATTGGCGCCCGGCGAATACCAGATGCTGCTGGTCGATGCGCCCAATGTGCCCACCGATGAGATGAAGACGGCGGTACGCTGGAAAATCAAGGATGGTCTGAACTACCACATCGACGATGCCACAGTGGACATGGTGCGTATCCCGGCCAGCAAATATGCTTCGGGGCGCCCGCAATCCCTGTATGCGATCGCGGCGGGGAATAGCATTATCCAGGAGCGCATCAGGTTGTTCGATGAGGCGAAAATCCAGCTGGATGTGATCGATATTCCCGAGATGGCGCAGCGCAATATCGCCGCGCTGTTTGAGCGGGATGAGCGCGCGCTGGTTGTGCTGGCATTCGATGATTATGGCGGTCTGATGACGTTTACCGCAGGCGGCGAATTGTATCTGTCGCGCCGCATCGAAATCGGTATCGGGCAATTGCTGGATGCCGATCAGGATCTGCGCCAGCAGTACCGGGATC
>CAZCKZ010000231.1:0-3517 GCA_964499395.1 uncultured Gallionella sp.
CCGACGGTGGTCGTGGATTATGCGCACACCCCGGATGCGCTCGAAAAAGTGCTGCAGGCATTGCGCGAAGTCAGTATGGCATCGGGAGGCAGGTTGATTTGCGTGTTCGGTTGCGGAGGGGACCGGGATCGCGGCAAGCGCGCGATGATGGGCACGGTTGCGGAGAAATATTCAGACTATTGCATTGTCACTTCCGACAATCCGCGCGGCGAAAATCCGGACGAAATAATCGCGGAAATTGTCGGCGGGATGAATGGGAAAAACCACGAACTCATCGTGGATCGCGCCACTGCGATTCAAAGTGCCATCAGGATCGCGCGACAGGGCGATAGCGTGCTGATCGCCGGCAAGGGGCACGAAGCTTATCAGGAGATTAACGGCATAAAACACCCGTTTAACGATGTGTCGGTGGCGCAACACGCTTTGCAGGCCAGTCATGCATTTCCGCAGGCGCAGGGCAAACAAGGGGTTGGGCAATGATGCTGCTGTCGCAGGCCGCGCAGGCAACCGGTGGAAAACTGGTCTTCTCCGCCGGAACTCGGGGCAGGGCGGGCGATTTGCAGGTCAACGGCGTTTCCAGCGACAGCCGCAAAATTTCGCAGGGAGATTTGTTTGTCGCGTTGCGCGGCGAGCATTTCGACGGCTACAACTTTGTCGCGGCTGCCGCGCAGGCCGGAGCGGCCGCGGCAGTCGTGAATGAGGACAGTTATCAAGGGCTGTCAAGCGGCAATGAACAACAGGAAACGCCGACCCCGGTCATCCCGCTGCTGCTGGTGGACGATACGCGCCTGGCGCTGGGGAGGTTGGCCGGGTGGTGGCGCAGGCAGTTCGCGATTCCGGTGGTGGCAATCACCGGCAGCAACGGCAAGACGACGGTGAAGGAAATGCTGGCCGCCATTCTGTGCGAGGACGCCGGCAGTGCAGATGCGGTACTCGCAACACGGGGTAACTTGAACAACGACATCGGCATGCCGCTCACGCTGCTGCAAATGAATGCAACGCATCGATATGCCGTGATCGAAATGGGCATGAACCATCCGGGTGAAATCGATTACCTGACACGGATTGCGGTACCCGATGTCGCGCTGATCAACAACGCCAGCGGTGCCCATCTTGAAGGGCTGGGATCCGTCGAGGCGGTAGCGCAAGCCAAGGGCGAGATATTCGCGGGACTGCAGCATCGCGGAACTGCAGTGATCAATTCCGACGATAAGTACGTGCCGGTTTGGCGCACATTGGCCGGGGCGCACCCGTTGCTCGAATTCGGCCTTAACGACAAGGCAGATGTGTCCGGGAAGTGGCAGCCGCACGGCTATGGCCTGCGGCTTGACGTGACCGCGCCGCAGGGAAAGTTTACCGCAGACCTTCAGGTTCCCGGTGCGCACAATGCATGCAACGCGCTGGCCGCGACAGCTGCCGCAATCGTGCTGAATGTCAGTTTGGAAACCATAGTCGCGGGACTGGAAAAATTCAGGGGTGTGGCCGGGCGCTTGCAGCGCAAACCCGCGCTGCACGGCGCCAGCCTGATAGACGACACCTACAACGCGAATCCGTCCTCGATGCACGCCGCGATCAGCGTGCTGGCGCAGGCACCCGGCAAACGCATTCTGGTGCTGGGCGATATGGGCGAACTGGGCGGCGAGGCGGCGATCTTGCATGCCGAAATCGGCGCAGAAGCGCGCCATGCCGGCATTGAAAAGCTTTACGCGCTGGGTGCACTGAGCGTCAACGCGGTGCGCGAATTCGGCAGCGGCGCGCAACACTTCGGGCGCATCGAGGATTTGCAGGATGCCTTGGAAAATGAATTGGACGCCAACACCACGGTGCTGGTAAAGGGATCGCGATTCATGAAGATGGAACGCGTAGTCGAGCACTTTACGGAGCACTGAGGAGAACGCATGTTATTGGCACTGACACAATGGCTGGCTGAGGATATACGTTTTTTCAGCGTGTTCAATTACATCACGTTTCGCGCCGTGCTGGCCGCGATGACCGCATTGTTCATCTCGTTTCTGGTGGGCCCGACGATGATACGCAAACTGACCGCATACAAGATCGGCCAGTCGGTCCGCAACGACGGTCCGCAAACCCACCTGGTAAAGGCCGGCACGCCGACCATGGGCGGCGCGCTGATCCTTACATCGATCGCGGTCACCACCCTGCTATGGGGCGATTTGCGCAACCATTACGTGTGGGTGGTGTTGCTTTCGACACTTGGTTTTGGCGTTATCGGCTGGGTGGACGATTATCGCAAAGTGGTGCATCGCAATCCAAAAGGGTTGTCGGCAAAAGCAAAGATGGGGTGGCAGTCGGTTGTCGCCCTGGCGGTTGGAATTTATTTATGGAAAACCGCCAGCCTTCCCGCGAACACCGAGTTAATCGTTCCTTTCCTGAAATTCTTCGTGTTTCCACTCCCTGCATTCATGTTTATCGTGCTTGCCTATCTGGTCATCGTCGGAAGCAGCAATGCGGTGAATTTGACCGATGGCCTGGACGGTTTGGCCATCATGCCGACGGTGATGGTGAGCGGCGCGCTCGCGATATTCGCCTATGTGGCGGGTAATGCGGTGTTCTCGAAATATCTCGGTATTCCCTATATCCCGGGTGCGGGGGAACTGGCGGTGTTTTGTGGCGCGCTCTCCGGAGCCGGGCTGGCATTTTTATGGTTCAACGCGTATCCCGCCGAAGTATTCATGGGCGATGTCGGCGCGCTGGCACTGGGTGCGGCATTGGGTACGGTGGCGGTGATCGTGCGCCAGGAACTGGTGCTGTTCATCATGGGCGGGGTGTTCGTGGTCGAGGCGGTGTCGGTGATGATCCAGGTGGTCTCGTTCAAGCTCACCGGCAAGCGCGTGTTCCGCATGGCCCCGTTGCATCACCACTACGAATTGAAGGGCTGGAAAGAAACGCAAGTGGTAGTGCGCTTCTGGATCATAACGATGTTGCTGGTGTTGATGGGTCTGGCGACCCTCAAGTTGAGATGATCGTGGAGAACCAAATGAAGAAGTGCGGCACGCAAGCGGTGGGGGAGACTCATGTAAGCGCAGCGAACGTTATGGCGACACCAAGCGTTTACGTGCGCTTCTGGATCATAACGATGTTGCTGGTGTTGATGGGTCTGGCGACCCTGAAGTTGAGATGATGATACTCAAGGACAAATCGGTGCTCGTGCTGGGTCTCGGTGAGACCGGCCTGTCCATGCTGCGCTATCTGAAGGCGCAGGGTGCGCGTGTGCGCGCGGCGGACAGTCGCAACAATCCGCCCGGTTTGGGCGAAGCAAAAGAATATGTGATCGAGTCGCTCATCCATTGCGGCCCATTCAGCGATGCATTGTTCGCCGGTGTCGAACTGATCGCGATCAGCCCGGGTGTGCCGCTTCACGATCCGGCAGTGGAACGGGCAATTGCGCGCGGCATCGAGGTGGTGGGCGACATCGAGCTGTTCGCGCAACAACTGGCGGCCAGCGATTTGCGACTCAAGACCAAAGTTCTCGCGATTACCGGTTCGAACGGAAAAA
>CAZCKZ010000232.1:0-3472 GCA_964499395.1 uncultured Gallionella sp.
TGCGTTTGCATCTTTGCCGCTCACTTTAAAGATTTCGGTCTTGGCATTGTAGACAATATGATTGCCGCTTACCTCATCGAGATTGCGTTTCAGGCGTGCTTTTCCGTAGAGGTTTAAAATCCCGGTGCGCGTGTCATATTCGATTTGTTCGCCATAACCTTCCACGTAACCCTCCATGCTTTTGCGCTTCTGCCGGAAGTCGGCGGTATGCCCATACGCGATGGCATGCTGAAAGCCATCTTTGTCCTGCGTAACAATGATCTTGTCGCCATGTATCAACAGCGTGCCTTGCGACAACTGCACATTGCCGATGAAGGTGCTGATTTGCCGTGCGTCGTCCATTATCACCTGATCGGCTTCCAGATGCATCGGTTCGTCGCTGTCGGCGCTGCGGGCAAAACAGGACGGCGCCCAAAGCTGCAGAAATAATGGCAGCAGGAAAGTTGCAAGCAATAATAATTTATGGTTTGTTCGGTACATATTCGCTTCTGACTTGGGAAAGCAGTTTCAGGATGCGTGTCTTGCTGTCCATTTCCATGCCTGTCGCATGCACGATGTTGTGCGCATCGACGATTGTTACCGCGCGGTCGGTGTTTGCCAAATTCTGATCCGGGGCGATATGCAGGTACTCGGTTTGCAAGGTAAGCTGATCCTGCTGCGCGCTTGCCTCGCGCAGTACTTTGACGTTGTCGAGCAGAAACACATCGTCGCCCTTGCTGGAGATGGTGCCATGTTCGGCGGTGGCATGAATTGCGGGCTGTCCGGCGGATAACATGGTTATACGTGGCGCATCCAGCGTCGTGCTGTCGTCATCCGGGTAGTGCATCAATTTTGTTGCAGCCATGACAAAGTCTGGCACACCCTGTTCATTCAGATTTGTCGCGGAAAAATTTTCCATGATCGCGTCGGGATCGTGGCGTTTGTATTCCGGCTTGGCCGGTCCGGGCAACGCCTGCTGGTTCAGCCAATAGGTGGCAGCCAGCAAACCAAGCAACGGTAACAGCGGCAGCCAGGGGCGGACACGGGAGACTAAGATCATTGCAAATAGGGTGCAAGTTGCGCATCCAGCGTGCCCTGCGCCGACATGATCAATTCGCAGGCTTCACGCACCGCACCATGCCCGCCACTGCGCTGAGTGACATAATGTGACTGTTTGCGCACCAGCAGCGGAGATTCAGGGACGCTGATCGCCAGGCCGACATGGCGCATCACCGTGAGATCGACTACATCGTCGCCCATATAGGCGGCGGCATCGCGAGAAAGTTTGAGCTTGTCGAGCAGGTCGACCATGGCCTCGAGCTTGTGTTCCACGCCCTGGTAAAGATGCGTGATGCCAAGATTCTTCGCGCGAGCCTCGACGCAACGCGAAGTCCGTCCGGTGATGATGGCGATTTCCACTCCGCTGGCGCGCAGCATTTTCAGTCCATGCCCGTCCAGCGAATTGAAACGTTTGAACTCCTCACCGGAATCGGAAAAGAACAAGCCGCCATCGGTCATCACACCATCGACATCGAAAGCGATCAGGCGTATCAATTTTGAGCGGCTTAACAGCATATTTCTCTCCAACCAATAATTAGACCCAAGATTTAATTGGTAGTTGCAAGTTAAAGGCAGCGCCAGTTCCCAGCCTGCATCTTGCGACCGGGTGACTGCCTAGATTACCTTGGCATGCAACAGGTCGTGCATATTGAGTGCACCGACCAGTTGGTTTTGTTCATTCACCACCAGCATCTGGCTGATGTTGAATTGCTCCATCATCTGCACCGCCTCGGCCGCCAGGCTGTCCGGGTTGATCCGGCGCGGGTCGGCGGACATTACGCTGCGTATCGGTGTGGCATTGAAATCCAGCTTTTTCGCAAGCGTGCGGCGCAGATCCCCGTCGGTATATATGCCCAGCACGTGCTGCCCGGCATCCACAATGGCGGTCATTCCCACACCTTTTTTCGAGATTTCCAGAATCGCGTCGCCCAGCGTTGCGTCCAGACTTACCATGGGCAGGCGTTCGCCGGTGCGCATGATGTCGCTTACACGGGTGAGCAAGCGTCGCCCCAGGCTGCCACCGGGATGAGAGCGGGCAAAATCCTCCGCGCCGAAACCCTTGGCGTCCAGCAATGCCACCGCCAGCGCGTCGCCCAGTGCCAATGCCGCAGTCGTGCTTGCAGTGGGTGCCAGGCCCATAGGGCAAGCTTCCTTGTCCACAGCAGCATTGAGATGCACATCGGAAACCTTGGCCAGGCTGGACGCGGGGTTCCCGGTCATGCTGATGAGTTTTGCCCCCTGGCGTTTGATGACCGGCACGATGGTCATGAGTTCCTGGCTTTCGCCCGAATAGGACAGGGCGATGATGACATCCTCGCTGGTAATCATGCCCAGGTCACCGTGACTGGCTTCGCCCGGATGCACGAAATAGGCCGGGGTTCCGGTACTGGACAAAGTTGCGGCTATCTTGCGCGCGATATGCCCGGATTTTCCCATCCCGCTCACGATGACGCGGCCCTTGCAGCACAACACGATATCCATTGCGCCCAGGAAATTTTCATCAAGACGTGCGCTCAGCGCCTGTACGGCAGTCGCTTCGATGTTTAACACCTCGCGGGCGAGTGCCAGTGCGTTGGGCGTGGCGGATGGAATCTTATTCATAAGCATCGGATTATAGCAGCGCGACTGATGCATAGAGAAATTTCGACATGGAGATGTTGCCAAGGAAGTTTTGAAAGCACGGGCAACTTAGTGCATTATCCGGTCATGCTGATTATGGTGTTTTAACACGCTCAATGACTAACTCATTACCACTCCTGCTGATTCTGCTTGCGGTCGCCGTGGGCGTGGTCGTCCTGTGCCGTATTCTGAAATTGCCGGCGATGCTGGGCTATCTCCTGGTCGGCATCCTGATCGGGCCCCATGCGCTGGGCTGGATACCCGATGCGCCGGAAACCCGCCATCTGGCGGAATTCGGCGTGGTGTTCCTGATGTTCAGCATCGGACTGGAATTCAGCCTGGCACGGCTGCGCAGCATGCAGCGCCTGGTATTCGGCTTGGGCACGGCTCAGGTGGTGGCCACCATCCTGCTGGTCATGCTTTCCTCGCTTTTCTTCGGGCTCGATTGGCGCGCCGGCCTGGCGCTGGGCGGTGTGCTGGCGATGTCTTCCACCGCGATCGTCAGCAAGATGCTGGTCGAGCGGGCTGAACTGAACTTGCCGCACGGCCAGAAAATCATGGGCGTGCTGCTGTTCCAGGATCTCGCCGTGGTGCCGCTTATCATCATTATCCCGGCGCTCGCCAGCAGCGGGGAGCATCTCTATCTCACAATAGGCATCGCACTGTTCAAGGCAGCGCTGGTATTGGCCGCATTGCTGATCTTCGGGCAGCGGCTGCTGCGCCCCTGGTTCCATCTGGTTGCGATGCAAAAATCTTCCGAATTGTTCATGCTCAACGTGCTGCTGTTTACGCTGGGCCTTGCCTATGTCACCGA
>CAZCKZ010000233.1:0-3462 GCA_964499395.1 uncultured Gallionella sp.
TTATACACTATTAATAGTAAGCCCGAACCGTTGCATGATGGGACCCGGTCTTTACGCTATTCCTGCGCAGTCGTAACCGACACGTCTCAAGCACCGAACGATAACAGATTCGACGAAATATCCGATCAGCATCGTATTTCATTCTTGAAGGGGGTACAACATGGGCACCGTACATATACCTGCAGGACTCGTCGAACTTGACGGCGAACTGGACCTGCCGTCGTCTGCAACGGGTGTGGTGCTGTTCGCACACGGCAGCGGCAGCAGCCGCTTCAGCCCGCGAAACACCTATGTCGCAGAAGTGCTGCAGCAGCGCGGCATCGGCACGCTGCTGTTCGATCTGCTGACACGCGAAGAGGATCAGGTTTACGAGACGCGCTTCGACATCGCGCTGCTCACTGCACGCCTGGTCGCTGCGACCGAATGGCTGCAAATCAATCCGGATACCAAAAACCTGAACATCGGTTATTTCGGTGCCAGCACCGGCGCAGCGGCGGCGTTACAGGCTGCGGCAAAGATGGAAAATAAAATCTCTGCGGTGGTATCGCGCGGCGGGCGGCCCGATCTCGCCGGCGCAGCCGCTCTGCGCCGGGTGACTGCGCCTACCTTGCTCATTGTCGGCGGTGCGGACTACGGCGTGATCGAACTGAACCAGCAGGCCGAGGCGTTGCTGAACTGCGAAAAAAAACTCACGCTGGTTCCCGGTGCGACACATTTATTCGAAGAACCCGGCACACTGCAACAGGCCGCCGGCATTGCGGCAGACTGGTTCGCGCGGCACCTATAATTTTCTGCAGGTTACGGGGTTCCGGCCAGCAGCTTTACCACTTCATCGTCGCTGACCTGATCGAAAGACTGGTAGAACTGTCCCACCGCATAGAACATTGCCGGCGCGCTCAGGCACACCAGTTCATCCGCGTAGGGTTCCACCTTGGCCAACGTATCCGGCGGAGCCACCGGTACGGCACAGATCAGTTTTTTTGGGGATCTGGCACGCAGTGAATGCAGTGCTGCAATCATCGTGGAGCCGGTGGCCAGCCCATCGTCCACCACAATGACGATGCGTCCCGACGGGTCGTGTGGCGGACGTATCGGGGTGTAGCTGGCGCGCCGTTCACGCATTACCTTGAGTTGCGCTTCCTTCTCTGCTTCGATGTATTGCGAACTGCCGCCCACCCGTTCGGCATAGTCGCCGAGATAGGTCCAGCCGGTTTCGTCGACCGAACCGATTGCGAATTCCGGATTGCCCGGCGCGCGCAGTTTGCGCACCAGCACCACGTCCACTTCGCCTCCCAGCGTTTCGGCAATGATCTTCGCCATCGGCACCGCACCGCGCGGAATGGCCAGCACCAGCGGGTTCTGGCCGCGATATTGCTCAAGTGCTTCCGCCAGCTGGTTTGCTGCATCTTCCCGATCACGAAATATCATGGCTTCCTCCTGATGTTATCCGGCAACTGGCAGCTTGGTACCAAGCATGGAATATCAAATGCAATGAATATTCTACGCCCGAATAAGATGCCGGTGCGAATATATCGGCTAGCCGCCACCCTTCCGCTGCCGTCTCGCCTCGAACAGGCAGATGCCGGCGCTCACCGACACGTTCAGGCTTTCCACGCTACCCAGCATCGGGATGCGCACCAGTTCGTCGCAGGTCTCGCGCGTCAGTCGGCGCAGGCCCTCGCCTTCCGCACCGAGCACCCAGGCCAGCGCGCCGGTATGCTTGAAGCCGTTCAAATCCTGCTCGGCCTCGCCCGCCGCGCCGACCACCCAGATATCCCGCTCCTTCAAGTCGCGCAGCGTGCGCGCGAGGTTGGTCACGGTAATGTAGGGCACGGTTTCCGCCGCACCGCAGGCGACCTTCTCGACCGTTGCGGTGATGCCGACCGCGCGGTCTTTCGGCGCGATCACCGCGTGCACGCCGAACGCATCGGCGCTGCGCAAGCAGGCGCCGAGATTGTGCGGATCCTGCACGCCATCCAGCACCAGCAGCAACGGCGGTTCTTCCAGCGTGTCCAGCACGTCCTCGAGATGCTGCACACGCCGCGATGCATCGACGCGTGCCGCCACGCCCTGATGGCGCGCGCTTCCCGCCATACCGTCGAGACGTTTCCCTTCCACCTGAATGATGCGCACGCCATTTGCTTCGGCAAGCTTGATCAGCTCGCGCATGCGCGGGTCCTGGCGCTGTGCCTGCAGATAAACCTCCAGCACCCCATCGGGATTCTGGCGAATCCGCGAGGTCACAGCGTGAAATCCGTAGATCAGGCGCAGATCAGCCATGCCGTTTCTTTTCCCTGGTCTTGCCCTTGGTGTGCTTATCAGATGCAGACTTTTTACCCGTTGTACGTCCTTCCCCGGCAGTGTCGATCAATTCATGCAACACGAAATCAATCTTGGTGCTCTCCATATCCACCTTGACGACGCGCACCTGCACGCGGTCGCCGATGCGATAGCGCTGACCGGTGCGCTCGCCGAGCAATTGATGCTTTGCCGCATCGAACTGGAAATAATCCTTGCCGAGTTCGGAGATGTGCACCAGACCTTCGACATACAGATCGTCCAGCGACACGAACATGCCAAAGCTGGTGACCGACGAAACCGATCCGGTGAACACGCTGCCCAGATGATCGCGCATGTAGAAACATTTAAGCCACGCCTCGACATCGCGCGTTGCATCGTCGGCACGGCGCTCGGTCATCGAGCAATGCGCACCCAGCTCTGCCCACTTCTGCGCGGGCTTGTATTGCTTGCCCTGCAGCACCGCCTTGATCGCGCGATGTACCAGCAGGTCCGGGTAGCGGCGGATCGGCGAGGTGAAGTGGGTATAGGCTTCGTAGCCCAGGCCAAAATGTCCGATGTTCTCGGGCTCATATTTGGCCTGACGCAGGGAGCGCAGCATCACGGTTTGCAGCAAACCGTGATCGGGGCGTCCCTTGATTCGCTTCAGCAACTTGGAATAATCGGCCGCCTGCGGATCATCCTCGCCGGTCAACTGCAGGCCGAATTCCTTCATGAATTCGCGCAACGCTTCGAGCTTCTCTGGCGTCGGCCCCTGGTGGATGCGGTACAGCACGGTGTGCCCATGTTCCTGCAGAAAGCTTGCCGCGCTGACATTGGCCGCCAGCATGCATTCCTCGATCAGCTTGTGCGCGTCGTTGCGCACCACCGGCACGATCTTCTCGATCTTGCCATCGTCGGTAAAGATCATCTGCGTCTCGACGGTTTCGAAGTCGATTGCACCGCGCTTGGCACGCGCTTGCAACAGCTTCTTGAACAACTGATAGAGATGTTCAAGATGCGGCACGATGGACGCGTTGCTCCTGGCCAGCTCGCCATCCGGTTCAGCCAGCATCTCGGCAACCTGGTTGTAGGTCAATCTCGCTTGCGAATGCATCACCGACGGGTAGAAGCGATATTTTTCGATCTCGCCGCTGCTGGTAACGTGCATGTCGCACACCATGC
>CAZCKZ010000234.1:0-3408 GCA_964499395.1 uncultured Gallionella sp.
ATACCCAGTGCACCTGGCTGGAACAACAGGGCATATTGTTCAGCGGCGATGTGTTCGGCTGCCACTTCTGCGACTCGCGCCTGTTCAACGGACAGGTCGGCGATTTCCGTTTTTCGTTTGAATATTACTACGCGCATATCATGCGCCCGTTCCGCGAACATGTGCTGGATGCGCTGGAACTGATCGAACCGCTACCGCTCAGGCTGATCGCTCCGGCGCACGGCCCCATCCTGCGCGATGCGCCGCGCAGCTACGTGCAGCGCTATCGCCAGCTGGCCGAGCCATTGCTGCACAACGAGATCGGCAAGGACAACAAATCCCTGCTGGTTTTTTACATCTCCTCTTACGGCAACACCGCGCGCATGGCCGAGGCGGTGCGCGACGGCGCAGAAACCGTACCCGGCGTGCGCGTCTCGCTGTATGACTTGCAGGGCGGCGGCAACCTGCCCTTTGTCGACCTGATCGAGGAAGCGGACGGTCTCGCTTTCGGCTCACCCACCATCAACGGCGATGCGGTCAAACCGATCTGGGATCTGCTGTCTTCCCTGGCAGTCATCAATGTGCGCGACAAGCTGGGCGCGGCATTCGGCTCCTACGGCTGGAGCGGCGAGGCCGTCAACATGATCGAAGACCGCCTGCGCGGACTCAAGCTGCGCGTGCCGATCAAGGGCGTGCGCGCCCGGCTGATCCCGACGGATGAAGAGTTCGGCCTGTGCCATGACCTCGGCAAACAGCTCGCGCTGCACCTGACCGGCAACATCGAGAAGCGCGTCATTTCCATGTCTGAACTGATGAACCAGGAGCGTAACCATGCCTAAAGCAAACGTGACTTTTGAAAAACTCGGCACCACGGTCACCGTGCCGGCCGGTACCCGCCTGATCGAAATCTCCGAAAAGGTCGGTGCCAGCATCACCTACGGATGCCGCGAAGGCGAATGCGGCACCTGCATGATGCGCATCGTGTCGGGCATGGAGCACATGAGCGAACGCTCGGTGCTCGAAGACAAGGTACTGCAGGAAAACATGGCAGGACGCAACCACCGGCTCGCCTGCCAGGCGCAAGTGCTGGGCGGCGATATCACCGTCAAAGCTTGAATTTTGTTTTTGTAGGAGCGGGCCATGCCCGCGATATTTAGAAGGTTCGCGGGCATGGCCCGCTCTTACCAGAGTCGTCGATATTTTTATAACCATAAAGGAGCAACTGAAATGCCCAACATCACTTTTTCCAGCCCGCTGCACAAGGACAAAACTATCTATGCCGTTGCGGGCAGCCACACCAAGACCTTGCTGAAACTGGCCAGGGAAAATCACATCCCCATCGACTTCAGCTGCGAAGACGGCGAATGCGCGACCTGTCTGATCAAAGTCACCAACCTCTCCGCCAAAGGGCCGATGGGCGGGCCGTTGACCGACCGCGAGATCACCGTACTCAAGCAGGAAGGCAAGATCACGCAGAAGGAAATCGATGAGATGAAAGTGGACGACGTGGTGCATACCGCATGGCGGCTGGCTTGCCAGATGGTGCTGCGCGACGAAGACCTGGTGGTTGAGTACCCCAGCAAATAGGAAAATATCATGCTGCCCGATGTCATGCTTCCGCAGAAAAAAACCCCGGCACATCCCACCGGACTGTATGCGGAACTGATGTCGCACGCGCCGGGCTTGCCTAACGACGGGCTGTTCGCGCAGATGATCTCCAGCCAGATGCTGCAAACAGGCGCATTGCCGCCCGGACTCGGCCTGGAGGAAGCGGATTTCTCCGCGCTGCTGGAGCGGCACTTTCCCGGACTGGAATGGTCCTTCCGCTGCGCAGAACATATCCCCGACCCGCGCGCGCTGGAACGCGACGACGTGCTCGCGCTGCTGCTCGAACATCGCGCCGGCAACGATCCCTCCGAACAATGGATGTCGCAGATCGTCACCGCCGCATGCATGGCCAGCGACCACCTTTGGCAAGACCTGGGACTGTGGTCGCGTGTCTATCTCAGCCAGTTGATGGCACAGAACTTCCCGGGGCTGGCGGCGAAAAATATACACGACATGAAATGGAAGAAATTTCTCTACAAACAACTGTGCGAGAAGGAAGGCATCAACGCCTGCCGCGCGCCAAGCTGTGAATACTGTGTGGATTACCTGAAATGCTTCGGGCCGGAGGAGTAAATCTACTGCGCGGTTCGATATACCCGCAAGGAGCAGGCCGGGGGGTGCGCGGCGGCTTTGCCGCCACCCTTTCGCACGCGGCGTTGCGCGGTGTTATCGAACCGCTCGCCACGATTTATTAGACCATGGAAACCAGGGTTGCAATCAACGACCGTGCTGTCGCATCCTACCTCGGCCTCGCCATCGGCGATGCGCTGGGCGCGACCGTGGAATTCATGACCCCGCGCGAGATTGCCGCACAATTTGACGTGCATGACACATTGCGCGGCGGCGGCTGGCTGCACCTCAAACCGGGACAAGTCACCGACGACACCACCATGTCGCTCGCGCTGGGCAGCTCGATACTCGCACAAGGCAAAGTGGTTGCGCTCGCAGCGGCGCAGGCTTTCGACAACTGGATGCGCAGCAAGCCGGTGGACATCGGCAACACCGTGCGGCGCAACCTGCTGCAATTCCGCCAGACCGGCAAACCCGAAGCGCCCTACTCCGACAACGACGCGGGCAACGGCGCGGCGATGCGCGTGTTGCCGGTCGCATTGGCCACGCTCGGCCAAACGGAAGATGCAGTGCGCGCCGCATGCCGCGCACAAGGCCATGTCACCCACAACTGCAAGCTTTCCGATGCAGCCTGCGAATGCCTGGTGTTCATGGTGCAGGACGCATTGCGCGGCGCGGACAAAAATCACCTGCTGCATAACCGCGCATATCCTTTCATCGCGCAGTATCCCGAATTCAAGTTCCGTGACATACGCAGGAGCAGCAATCCCAGCGGCTATGTGGTCGATACGCTGCAAGCGGTGTTCCAGAGTTTTTTCGATACGGATAATTTTCGCAAATGTCTGGTCGATACGGTCAATCGCGGCGGTGATGCGGATACGACCGGGGCGATTGCAGGCATGCTGGCCGGCGCGGTGTATGGATTGGATGCGATACCGGAAACGTGGCTTAAATCGTTGGATGCACACAACCGCCGCTGTTGCGAAATTCAGGCACGGTCGCTGATCCAATTGGCGGGCGCATCGTCCAGATGATAATGACATAAGCGCCGATCGGAATCCCGCGCGTAGCCAACACTCCACCAACGATAGTCGCAGCCGGCTTCAATTTCATGATGCCGATTGACCCTTGGCGGCTAATCTCCGATGATGTTCCAACTCGCGAAAAGGGAAAACATCACATGGCAAAGAAAATCGGAATTCTCACCTCCGGCGGCGACAGCCCCGGTTTGAACACGGCTATTCGCGGCAT
>CAZCKZ010000235.1:0-3408 GCA_964499395.1 uncultured Gallionella sp.
ATGCTGAATCCGATTATCCAAAATATCATTCTGCACTCCTCGCGAGTTCAAGCCAGAAACGATTTGCATAATCCCGGTTTGCATCCGCCACGGCAAGCGGCTGCAACCCCTGTGCCCTGAAAAAACCTTCGGCATCTGCCTGCGCCTTCACCAGCAATCCATCGTAGCCCTGTTCCCGCGCAGCGCCAACTGCGGCGGACAGCAAACGGGAACCCGCACCGCTACGCTGCCGATCCGGGTCGACATACAGGCCGTGCAGCAACAGCCCGCGCTGCCCCTGCGGGCAATCCCGCGCGGCGGCATCTTCCCACGCGGCTACGCCGACCACACCGGCAGCGCTGTCTTCTGCAATGATTAGGTGCAGATGATCCAGGTCATGCTCGGTGTATAGATAAACGGGCAACGCCAGGCGCTTCACCCGCTCCGGCAGGTTCCAGGTCTGCACCGCGCGTTCGATGACACGATTGATTCCGGCAAGGTCGGCCTTGTTTGCCGGGCGCAGGTTTATTGAAAATGCATTGCTATCCGTGTGAACCATGAATTTTCACCGCCCCTGATGAAAACTTGCAATTGGTGGCCGCCCGCCGATTCAGCCGTGTTTCCACGCAGCGAGTTCCAACGCCGATGATGTCCCCTGCCCTTATCTGGCCTTGCTCATGGATTGTGCAACGACCGCAGATAAAGCCATTCAAAAACGCGTTTTACCCAGTGCATAAGGCGCATCGGCGGCAACACTACGGAGCGTTTCTCGCTGCGGTAAACCAGGATGCCCTTGTCCAGGGTGTCGACTATGCAGACCAATTCGGGTTTGAATTTCGCAGTCGGGGTCTGCCCGTGCAGGACATGCACCAGATTTTCGGCCGCGGCTTTCGCCTGCAAATCGGCCAGATGGGCTTGCTTGGGCATCCAGTCCGGACCGGGATAACTGCCTGCATCGCCTGCGACGAATACCCTGTCCAGTCCGCTTGCCCGGCAATACGCGTCGGCCACAACAAAGCCGCCTTCCGATCTGGGCAGGTCGGCATTGGCCAGCCAGTCCGGACCGGTCATGCCCGGCATGAAGAGAATCAGGTCGGCAGGAATTTCGCCGCCCTCGGTTTTCACCCTGTCGGATTCAAAGCCTAGAATCTTGTGCCCGAGATGGGTATCGATATTGCGGCGTGCCATTTCGCGCAACAATCCCTGGACGGCCTTTGCACCCAGCCGTTTGCCCGGTTCGGTTGCCGCATTGAAGAACACAAGACGGAACTGGTCGCGCCGGCCTTGGCGTCTGAGCAGGGTATCGAGCCCGAACAGCAGTTCGAACATCGGCCCGCCGCGCATCGCGGCGGGTTCCTTGGGGTTGGTGCCGAAGCCCAGTGCAATGGTGCCGCCCTTCATCGCGGCAAGACGGTCGCGGATCATTTCCGCCGCCGGAATACCCGCGCAGATCGTGAGCGCATGCTCGATACCCGGCAATGCCTTGAGGAAGCGCCCGCCGCTGGCGATCAGCAAGGCGTCGTTGGTAATCTCATCCCTGTCGGTCAGCACCTTGCGGCCGCCTTCCGACACACCGGTGACCCGGCCCTGATGCAAGCTGATGCGGTGTCGCGCCAGCCAGGTATCCAGGTTCACTCGCAGCTCTTCGCCACGGCGCAATCTGGATGGCACCCAGATCAGACCGGGGTAATAAACAAACTCTGTTGCCGGGGTAATAAGGGTAATGTCCGCGTCCGGCAAACGCTGACGCAATTCTCTTGCGGCGGTCAGGGCGGCGAAACCGGCACCGAGGATACTGATGCGCGCCTTGTCAGTTTTGCTTTTATTCATGTTGTCCTCCAATTCCAATGAAGAACCCCGGCAAGCCGTTCTGGCAAACTTGGTTGACCGGTCGTAACTATTTCGGGAATATCCGCCGACCCGTCAGTCATCCATCACCTGTTGGCAAGCGCAGCACTCCGCTGCCGGGCACTTCCCAAGGCGGTTTATGCAGGCGGATATCTACAGTTTCAAGGTCATCTTGATGTGCGGCAACCCGGCATCCATAAATTCCTTGCCCTGATCAATGAATCCAAAACCGCGATAGAACGGCACGGCATGAGTCTGCGCGTCCACATCCACCTGCTTGTAGTCGTGCGCCTGCGCATAATCAAGCAGCGCTTCCATGATCGCGGTGCCGACCTTTTGTTTGCGCCACTGGCGCAACACTGAAATACGCCCGATGTGGCCATCGGTAAACATCCGCCCGCAACCGATGGCGTCTCCCTGGTGGCTCAGCGCCAGCGCATGCCGGGCGTTTTCATCCAGCCCATCCCATTCCAGCGCTGCGGGAACGCCCTGTTCGTGTATGAACACCGCCTCGCGAACTGATTTCAGCAACGGCTCACCGTCGTGCCAGCACACCAGACTGACGGTAAAAGGATTACCCATACTTGCCCCCTTGGAAAATCACTCAATGATTTCGACTGCCGTCCCCGCCGGCACCAGATCGAACAATTCGACAATATCTGCGTTGTGCATCCGGATGCAGCCGTGCGAATCAGGGATGCCCAGCGGCACTGAATCGGGCGTGCCGTGGATATAAATATAGCGGCGCATGGTATCGCATTCGCCCAGGCGATTGAAGCCCGCTTCGCAACCGGACAGCCACAGGATACGCGTCAGTATCCAGTCGCGCTCCGGAAACTGCGCGCCCAACTCCGGCGTGTAGACTTCTCCGGTGGGGCGGCGGCTCACAAACACGGCATTCTCCGGCTGCCCGGCGCCGATCCTGGCCCGGATGACATGTTTGCCGCGCGGCGTGCAATAACTGCCGTACATCTCGCCCACACCTTTTCCGGAACTGGATACTGCATAGCTGCGCAGCAACTTGCCCGCGTCATCCAGCAATTCAAGCTGTTGTGCAGGAATCCGGACAATGATCTTCACGTAACCCTCTGCTGCGTGCGCCGCAGTGCAAAAAAATTGCTGAGCATCAAACCGCACTCGTCGGCCAGTATACCGGCCGACAATTCGGCATGATGATTCAAACGCTGCTCGGAAAACACATTCAACACACTGCCGCACGCGCCGGTCTTGGGATCGCTTGCGCCATACACCAGCCGCGCAATGCGCGCGTGCATGATCGCGCCCGCGCACATCAGGCAGGGCTCCAGCGTGACGAACAACTCGCAGCCAACCAGCCTGTAATTGCCGGTGTTCTGCGCGGCCTCGCGCAATGCCATCATCTCCGCATGGGCGGAAGGATCGTGGCGCGAGATCGGCGCATTGAAGCCGCGTCCGATGATCACCCCGTCCTTGACCACTACTGCCCCCACCGGCACCTCGCCGGCATCCTGCGCTTCACGAGCAAGTTCCAGCGCGTGTCGCATGTAATCTGCATCCGCCATAAAGTCAAACAGTCCAAACTTGCAACCACGTGAAAGAGGG
>CAZCKZ010000236.1:0-3336 GCA_964499395.1 uncultured Gallionella sp.
GATATACAGGCATTGAGGAACGATCTGGAAGGTGTGGCAGCGCGACTTGCAACACGCGGATTTGTGCTGGATACGAAAAGATTCGAGCAGCTCGAGGGAGAGCGCAAGACGATACAGACGCGCACCCAGGAGCTGCAGGCGAAACGCAATGCAACTTCAAAACAGATCGGTGCAGCCAAGGCGAAAGGCGAGGATGTGTCCGCGATCATGGCGGAAGTGGCGACGCTGGGCGACGAACTGAAGCAGGCGGAAGTGCAGCTGGGCGAGGTACAGGATGCGTTGCAGAAACTGCTGGAAGTGATCCCGAATACCCCGCACAGCAGCGTTCCGTCCGGCAAGTCCGAAGCGGACAATGTCGAGGTGCGCAAGGTCGGCAATATTCCCAAGTTTGATTTTGCTGCAAAGGATCACGTCGATCTCGGTGAGAAACTGGGCCTGGATTTTGATACCGCTGCGAAGATTGCCGGTTCACGTTTCTCGCTGCTGAAAGGTGGCTTGGCGCGGCTGCATCGCGCGCTCGCGCAGTTCATGCTGGATACGCATACGGATCAGCATGGTTACACCGAGACTTATGTACCTTACATCGTGAACGAGCTTTCAATGTATGGGACGGGGCAGTTGCCAAAGTTTGAAGTAGACCTATTCGCTGCTTCGCGCTCTGGGTATCAGCTTAGGGAATTATTGAATACAGGAGCCAGTCCTGAAGATATTGCAGATGTTTTCAATCAGGACAGATATTATTTAATTCCCACCGCCGAAGTGCCGGTCACCAATATCGTGCGCGACGAGATCGTGCCGCTGGAACAGCTGCCGATGAAATTCGTCGCGCATACCCCGTGCTTTCGTTCCGAGGCGGGTTCCTACGGGCGCGACACGCGCGGCATGATCCGCCAGCACCAGTTCGACAAGGTGGAGCTGGTGCAGATGGTGCACCCCGACGAATCCTATGCCGCGCTCGAGCAGCTGCTCGGCCATGCCGAAACGATCCTGCAGAAACTCGGCCTGCCCTACCGCGTGATGAAACTGTGCACCGGCGACATGGGCTTCTCCGCCGCGCTGACCTACGACATCGAGGTGTGGCTGCCGGCGCAGAACACTTACCGCGAAATTTCCTCGTGCAGCAACTTCGAGGCGTTCCAGGCGCGGCGCATGCAGGCGCGCTTCCGCAACGCGCAGGGCAAGCCCGAGTTGCTGCACACGCTGAACGGTTCAGGTCTTGCAGTCGGCCGCACGCTGGTCGCAGTGCTGGAAAACTATCAGCAGGCCGACGGCAGCGTGGTGATTCCGGAAGTGCTGCGCCCTTACATGGGCGGCATGGAAAGGCTCTCACCCTGAATACATGACGCCCGTCTATTCACGCGGCATTGCCTGTCGAACGGGAAGAAAAATGAAGGTCGGGGATATCTCAGGGCAACAAGCGCTGCATCGGCATCGGTGCGACCAATCGATATGAAACTTCCGGCGCCGCTTCGGTCTTCTCGGGCTCCAGTCGTTTCAGCATGTCGTAGTAGCTGCGGATGCTTTCCACCAGAATCACCGCCTCGCCGCCGCGCGCATAGCCGTGCTTCAGTGTTTTGTAATATTTTGGCCGGTTCAGCAGCGGCATCCATCTTTTCACGTCCGCCCAACTGTCCGGGTTCAGTCCGGCACGCCTGGTCAGAATGCGCGCATCCTGCAGATGGCTGTAGCCCTGGTTGTAGGCAGCCAGTGCCAGCCAGGTGCGATCGGGTTCGTGGATGCGCCGGGGCAGCTGCTCCTTCAGCAACAGCAGATATTTTGCGCCGGCAAGTATGCTTTCGCGCGGGTTAAGGCGATTGCTCACCTTCATCTGGTCGGCGGTATCGCCGGTCAGCATCATCATGCCGCGCACATTGGTATACGAAGTGGCGAGCGGATCCCACTGCGATTCCTGGTAGGAAAGTGCAGCAAGCAATCTCCAGTCGATTCCAGTCAGCGTCGCGGCTTCATCGAAAATGTGGCGATAACGCGGCAGCACGTTTCTTGTCCGGGTGATGAAAGCTGCGGCATCCATCTTGTCCAGCCTGCTGCTGTGGCCGTAATAGCGATCCAGCAAGTGATGCAGCGTGCCATCATGCTGGATGGTAGTGAAAAAAATCTGCACCTGTTTGAGCAGCTCGGAATCGGCATTTCCCGGGAATACCCAGGCCAGATTTGATGGCGGCACAATATCAAGTTCGTCGACCAGATTGGGATGATAGTTGCGGGCATCGGCAAACTGCAGTTCATTCGCCGCCGCGCAATCCAGACTGCCGTCGCCGACCTCGGCCAACAGGTCCTGGGTGGTGAGATCGCGTTCCGTCAGCCATTGCAACGAGGGTAACTTCCGCTGTGCTTCGCGCAACGCGGCTTCATGAGCCGATCCGGCCGCCACCATCACTTCTTTGCCTTTCAAATCAGCAAGACTCTTTATGCGCGGCATATCGCTATTGCATACCAATACCTCGCGCACACTCTGATAGGTGGGGCCAAACTGCAGTGCGGCGGGGTTGCTCTCACTGCGAAAGGGAACGGCAGCAAGATGTGCCAGGTGTTTGCGTAACGCTTCAGGAATTTCATCCTGTGCCAGTGGGATCAATTCCAGCGAGGCATGCAATTGCTCGGCGAACAATCGTGCCAATTCACGCTGAAACTCCGACTCCGGCCATAGCGCAGCTTCCGGAACGATAACTACCAGCTTGCCGCCATTCCAGGGCTGGATCTGTTGATCACAGCCTGACAGCAGCAGAAGCAAGCTGGCAATTACGGTTTGCACGCATCGAGTCGGGTTCCGCATGTGATCATTCTGCACCAAATCGACGGTTGCTGGTAGAATGCGCGCCTCCCGGAGAGGTGGCAGAGTGGTCGAATGTACCTGACTCGAAATCAGGCGTACGGTTTTCCCGTACCGTGGGTTCGAATCCCACCCTCTCCGCCAGTAAGTAAGCCAAGACCCGCATGGTTTATAGCTTTGCGGGTTTTGTCCTGGTGGGACTCTGACGGCATTTTTTGGAAAGCGCGTAATTCGGGAATGAACATATCCAGCATCACAGTTTGACATCACAGTTTGACAGTCCGCTTTAGACCCGAACCGGCCAGCCGGCCAAAGTTTTTCGCTTCCTCATAGCCGCCATTCACGAAGCAGTTCTGCGACACATAACGGAAGTTCGATTTCCTCAAAGGCGCTCAGCCCGCCCCGAAGCGGTCGCTCAAGCTTCGGTTTCAAAAAACTGAATCTTGTTGCGCCCGGCGTCCTTGGCTTTGTACATTGCGATATCTGCGCAGGTGTAAATGTCTTTGGGATCCATTTCATGATTTAAGAACATCATCACCCCAATA
>CAZCKZ010000237.1:0-3319 GCA_964499395.1 uncultured Gallionella sp.
GCGGGTCGTCATGGTTTAATTATAGGGAAACTGCCAGACTATGCTTAAAAATTTTAAAGATATTCGGGCTTTGATCAATTTCATTGGGGTGCGATTTTCCCATGATCGATGTACGGAAACCGCGGCGAGTCTGACATTTACCACCCTGTTGTCGTTGGTTCCATTGATGACCATAGCATTGACAATGTTCTCTGCATTTCCGGTATTCGAGAATTTCTCCGTCCATATCAAGGAGTATCTGCTGGAAAATCTGATGCCTGATACCGCCGGCGTGGTGATTACGCGATATATGCAGCAATTTACCGAAAGTGCGACTCGTCTCACCACGGTGGGGATAGGTTTTCTCGCACTCACGGCGATGTTGATGATGCTGACCATAGACCGGACATTCAACGTGATATGGAGGGTGACGCGGCCCCGTCCGCTGGTCAACCGGCTGGTGGTCTATTGGGCGGTGCTTACCCTCGCACCGCTCCTGGTCGGGGCAAGCCTGTCGCTGACCTCATGGCTGGTCGGCTTGTCCATGGGTTACGCCAAACATATTCCGGTGTTTGGCATAGAAACGCTGAAAATATTGCCGGTATTGCTCACCACGCTGGCTTTTGCGTTGATGTTCCGGCTCGTCCCGAACCGTTATGTGCCGCGGCGCCATGCGCTGATCGGCGCATTTGTGGCAGCCATGTTATTCGAAACCATGAACCGGATATTCGGCTATTACGTCAGCCATTTCCCAACCTATAAACTGGTATACGGTGCGTTTGCCAGTGTGCCGATCTTCCTGATGTGGATTTACATGTCCTGGCTGACCATATTGCTGGGTGCTGAAATTACCGCATCGTTGTCGCATTGGCGCACTCCTGCGATGCAACAGCCATCATCAACCATCCGTTTTCTGGATGCCCTGCGGATATTGAAGGCCATGATCAACGGATTCCAGCAGGGAAAAGTGAGCACTTTTCCGGAGATGTCAAAGTCTCTGCATATCGGTTACGATGAATTGGAAAAGATACTCGAAAAACTGGCCAGTGCCGACATGGTGCGGAAGGCCGAGGGACAGGGATGGCTGCTGATGCGTGATGGCAACCAGATTCGCGCCAGCGAATTGCTGGATTTGTTCGTCCTGGATCGCGACTCGCTGTCCGCCCAGCAGACCGGTGATCCATTGCTGCAATGGTTTGCAACCTGCGCTGAACAGATCGAACAAAGCACGGATGTCACACTAAAGGAGCTCTTCGCCCGAAATGCCGGTTGATTACTTGTACGATGCAATCAATTGCGCTTTAGTGCGCGGCGATTTCGTCGCAGAAAATATGGGGAAATGATGAAACTGCTGGAAACTATTTTTGAAGGTGTGCTGTGGAATAGCCGATTTGTGATTATCGCGGCGGTGATTGGCAGCCTGCTGGCCGGCTTTGCGATTTTCTACATGGCCACCGTGGATGTGGCAAATCTGTTCATGCATGCCTTGCATTATGCGGACTCCGGACTGACCGACGAAGCGCGCAAGGCGTTGCATGACCGCACCGTCACGCATATCGTGGAGGTGGTGGACGGCTATCTGCTGGCCACGGTGATGTTGATTTTTTCGCTGGGTCTTTATGAACTGTTCATCAGCGACATCGATCAGGCGCATGGCAGCAAGGCATCCAGCAAGATCCTGGTCATCACCAGCCTGGATGATCTGAAGTCCCGTTTGGCAAAAGTGATATTGATGATTTTAATCGTCACCCTGTTTCAAGAGGCAATCAACATGAAGCTGACTACCCCGTTGGATCTGGTTTATCTCGGTGCGAGTATTGCGCTAATTGCGCTGGCGCTTTATTTCAGCCATGCCGCCGAATCGGGACACGCCAAATAATGCAGGTAAAGATGCTTCCGGACAACATGGGCATTAACCCGCTGCCATTCAGAACCGGCCTTCGACGAAGCTCGGAACAGACAATGCGCAGTCGCCCCTGATTAGCAAGGCAAGCATCGAATAGCCAAGGCTATCAACTGGTGGGAATGTGGTAGTTACTGACGGTGCGGCGCGGCATGGCCCAGTGGTTGCGCCAGGCGGCACGGACCAGATTCGGGTACCCCGGTTTGCCCAACGTTCCATTATAACGTCCCAGGGCGCGAAACAAATTGCCTTTCTCAATATCCAGATAATGACGCAGGATGGTGCAACCGTAGCGCAGGTTGACGCGCAGATGAAACAGATTTTGTCCTTTTGTGCCGATCTCCTTTACCCAGAAAGGCATCACCTGCATATAGCCGCGTGCGCCTGAATTGGACACGGCATACTTGTTGAAACCGCTCTCGACCTCGATCAGACCCAATACCAGCTGTGGATCGAGGCCGGCGCGGGTGGCTTCATAGTGCACAGTTTTTAAAAAATTCATGCGGTATTCGTCATCCGGCATTGTTTTTTGCAAACGCCGCGACATTTCATTCAACCAGAAGTCTGCTTCATACTGTGTGGCAAAGGCGAGTTTGGGCTCTGCCTGGTCCGACACGCTGCGCTGCAACAACGCGCGAACACTGGCGGAAAGCGGCGTGTAGATTTGTCCGCCGGCTTGTGCTGCAGACGCAAACAACAGCCCCACCATACAAAAAAGCAGGGGGAAATACGGCGGCAACGATAGTCGGATCAGTCGCATATCCTTGATTCTACGAACTCCAGCGCATTTTGCAAGGGGAAGGCTTGTGCTGCAGTATCCCGTCTACCCTGATATTCCAGCATGCCGTCTTTCAATCCGCGCTCGCCGATGACGATGCGGTGTGGAATTCCGATCAGTTCCATGTCTGCAAACATCACACCCGGACGATCATCACGGTCATCCAGTAACACCTCGATTCCGGCTGCCTGCAGATCGGCATACAATTTTTCCACGGTATTGCGCACTGCCTCGCTTTTGCCCATCCCTATCGGCACGATGGCGAGCTGGAACGGTGCCATTGCGGTCGGCAGCATGATGCCGCGTTCGTCGTAATTCTGCTCGATGGCTGCGGCAACGATGCGCGACACACCGATGCCGTAGCAACCCATCTCGATGATTTGCGTTTTGCCCTGCGCATCCAGAAAAGTCGCTTTCAGGGCCTCGGCATATTTGGTGCGCAACTGGAAGATATGGCCAACTTCGATGCCGCGACAAATTTCAAGCGTACCTTTCCCGTCTGGTGACAAGTCGCCCGTGACGACATCGCGAATGTCTGCCACCAGGTTTGGTTCGGGGAGATCGCGCCCCCAGTTCACACCGGCGATATGAAACTTGGGCTTGTTCGCACCCGCAACAAAATCGTTGAGCACCAGATCCAAGCGCAGCCTGTCACTCAT
>CAZCKZ010000238.1:0-3309 GCA_964499395.1 uncultured Gallionella sp.
CTGGGATCGAACAACACCAGGGTAGTCCGCGCGGCCTTGTTCGCGGCGATGAACGCGCGGCCTTCGGGCGTGTCGTAATCGGTCAGCAGAAACACCACCCGTCCGGCATACCGATCGCGTATGCCGTTCACCACATTCATCAAATCCATGCTTTCCACCGCATTCTTGTCACGCACCAGCACCACGGCGGTGCGTCCCTGGCCGATGCGCGACAAATCATCGCTGTAGCCGCGCGGCAGATTCATCACCGCCACCGCCACCACTGCCGCGAAAAATGCCGCCACTGCCCATTTGATTTTTCGCGAGGTTCCGGAAACCCCGCCATTCGATTCGACTTCGTTCATATCCTCTTCTCTGAATCAGCAATTACAACGCCGGCAATGTGGTCGCTTTTACCTTTTCCGCCTGGCTTTCGCGGAATGCCTGCAAACGCCGTGCCAGTTCCGCGTCGTTCAGTGCCAGCATCGCGACCGCGAACAGGCCGGCATTGGCCGCACCCGCTTCGCCGATGGCAAAGGTCGCGACCGGGATGCCCTTGGGCATCTGCACCGTGGACAACAGCGAATCCATGCCCTGCAGGTATTTCGACGGCATCGGCACGCCCAGCACCGGCAGCGTGGTCTTGCCGGCAACCACCCCGGCCAGATGCGCCGCCGCGCCTGCGCCGGCGATGAAGCAGCGCACGCCCTGCGCGGTCATGTCCTTGATGTATTCGAACAACAGGTCGGGCGAGCGGTGCGCGGAAATCACCCGCGCATCGTAGGCCACGCCGAAATCCTTCAACTGCTGCGCGGCCTGCTGCATCACCTCCCAATCGCTGGCGCTGCCCATCACGATCGCGACCAGCGGCTTTGTTATCGAAGCGCCCAAAACTTATCCCTCCTTGTGGTAACGGACGATGCGCTCGACTTCGTTCTTCGAGCCGAGGATCACCGGCACGCGCTGGTGCAGGCCGGAAGGCTTGATGTCCATGATGCGCTCGTAGCCGGTGGAAGACACGCCGCCCGCCTGTTCGACGATGAACGACATCGGGTTGGCTTCGTAGAGCAGGCGCAGCTTGCCGGCCTTGGCCGGATCCTTGGTGTCCTTGGGATACATGAACACGCCGCCGCGCGTCAGGATGCGGTGCACTTCGGCGACCATCGACGCGACCCAGCGCATGTTGAAATTGACGCCGCGCGGCCCGGTCTTGCCCGCCACGCATTCGTCGACATAGCGCTGCACCGGCTTTTCCCAGTGGCGCTCGTTCGACGCATTGATCGCGAATTCCAGCGTGTCCTCGGCAATCTTCATGTTCGGATGGGTCAGCATGAATTCGCCGATGTCGCCGTCCAGCGTGAAACCGTTCACGCCGTGGCCGGTGGTGATCACCAGCATCGTCGACGGCCCGTACAATGCATAACCCGCGCAAACCTGCGTGGTGCCGGGCTGCAGAAAATCCGCGGCGGCCGGATGTTCGATGCCGGCGGGTGCGCGCAGGATGGAGAATATCGTGCCGACGGAAATGTTCACGTCGATGTTGGACGAGCCGTCCAGCGGATCGAACACCAGCAGATATTTGCCTTTCGGATATTGCGCCGGAATCGGATAAACGTCGTCCATTTCCTCGGAAGCCATCGCTGCCAGGTGGCCGCCCCATTCGGTGGATTTGATGAACACTTCGTTGGTGATGATGTCCAGTTTCTTCTGCGTCTCGCCCTGCACGTTCTCGCTGCCGGCGCTGCCCAGCACGCCGATCAGCGCACCCTTGTTGACATCGTGCGCGATCTGCTTGCAGGCCATGATGACATCGCTGACCAGGCCGGTGAAATCGCCGGTTGCGCCCGGGATCGCGCGCTGTTCCTCGATGATGAATTGAACCAGACTCTTGCCCATGCTTACTCTCCTGATATTTATAAATTTTTCAGAGGGCGGATTTTACCGTCTTTCCGCCTTGCGCTCCACGGCTATTTGAGCCAGGCACTTGAATATGATGTATTCATCCCGCTTGCCGGTGCGGCATGTGCCGGCCTGTAATGACCGTTTGTCGGCAGAAATTGCCGGTCGCGCAAAATGTTTTGAGTCACCCGCCGGAGTTGCGGTATCCTGCGCCTGAAATTTTGCTGTGCCGGGTGCGCCCGGCCGGCAGCGAACATGAAACCCGCAACCGCAACGAGGTGACCCGAATGCGTATCAGCCCGAAAAATATCCTGCATGGTTTGTTTTACTCCACCCCGGTATTGCTGCTTGCCCTGGCTGCATGCGGCGGCGGCGGCGGGGGCGGAACGTCCGCGACGCTGGCCGCATACTATCCCCTCAGCGTCAGCGTCACCGGGGTGAGCGGCGTGAATTTGGTGTTGCGCAATGGCGGAGATGATCTGCCCGTATCCGCGCCGGGTGGAACCTTTCCTTTCGCGCACCCGGTGTTGTCCGGCACGACGTATAACATCTCCGTGAAAACCCAACCCAGCTCACCCACCCAGCGTTGCACGTTCTCCGGCACAACCACCTCCCTGATCGGCACCATGCCGGCCTCGGCCAAGACGGTCGCGGTGACCTGCGTGAATGCTTACACGATAAACGCCAATATCACCACCTCTGTAAGCACCGGACTGGTGCTGCAAAACAATGGCGGCGACAACCTTCTGATTCCTGCTAGCAGTGTTGCCCAGACCCAAACTTTCAGCACGCCGCTTCCTGCTACTGATAACTTTGATGTCACGGTTCTTACACAGCCCCCGGCCATGACTTGTACTACAAGCGGTGCTGCCAGTGGCGTAGTCAGTACGAGTGGTGCAACCGTGTCGATCTCCTGTACGACAGCCCCCACCTCACCGCCGCCCGACCAGCATGTTTATGTGGTCAACTCCGGTTCCAACACCGCCTTGACCTATGCGGCTAGCGGTGTACTTACCACCTCACCTGCTGGAAGTTCGAGCACAGGAATCGCGCCTTCCGCGATCGCGGTCTTCGGCGGCAAATACGCCTTTGTGACGAATCAAAATTCAAACACCGTCTCGTCTTATGGCGTTACCACCAGCGGCGTGCTTTCTGCCAATCCGATCGCCAACACCGCAACCGGGACAACACCGTTTGCGATTGCGATCCACCCCTCGGGCAAGTTCGCCTATGTGGTGAACGAAGGTTCCAACAGCATTTCGGCCTACAGCATCGACGCATCCACCGGCGCGCTCGCCGCTATTGATGCGGATGCTATTAAAGACGGACTGCAGACCAGCATCTCGACAGGTTTGGCATTCATTCCCGTTGCGATCGCGATCAATCCTGCCGGTACCTATGCCTATGTGGCGAGCCTGGGCAATAGCAGCT
>CAZCKZ010000239.1:0-3293 GCA_964499395.1 uncultured Gallionella sp.
TCGAGCGCGGAAGCCGGTTGTTCTCGACGCCCTCATGGAGGAAATACAGCAGCTCCTGCGCCCGTTCCAATGCAAAGGTCGGAATAACCACATTGCCGCCCCGCTTGAAGGTATCGGTAATCGTTTCATAAAGTTCTTCGACCGATGGCTGGAATGGTTTGTGCAAGCGGTCGCCGTAAGTGGTTTCCATCACGACCATGTCAGCTTTGGGCGGAGGCGCGGGGCTGCGCAGCAGGGGACGGCCGCTGTTGCCGAGATCGCCGGAGAACAGCACGCTGCGTTGCCGCCCGTTTTCTTCCAGTTCAAGAAGTATGCAGGCCGACCCGAGAATGTGTCCGGCGTCGACAAAGGTGGCGCGTATTCCTGGAGCAAGCTGCATGGCCTGCCCGTAAGCGGCGACACGGCCAAAATAATCCAGCGCCAGAAAGGCATCCACAATCGAATAAAGCGGCGCTGCAGCATGCTGGTGCCTGCGATGATGTGAGTGATGTTCCCGGTGTTGCACCTCTTCCTCCTGCAAATGCGCCGCATCCACCATCACCAAGCGGGCCAGTTCGCGCGTGGCCGAGGTGGTGATGATCTCGCCGCGGAATCCGCGCTTGGCCAGCAGCGGCAGGCGTCCGCAATGATCCAGGTGCGCATGGGTAAGAAGCACAAAATCGATCTGTTCGGGGTCGAAACCGAAAGGCTCGCTGTTCTCCTCATCCAGCTCGCGTCCGCCCTGGTACATCCCGCAGTCGATCAGTATCTGCTTGCCGGCGCAGCTCACCAGGTGGCACGAACCTGTGACGCCCCGATCGGCGCCGTGAAACGAGATTTCCATATTTACTCCCTCTTGTTGTTGACCGGAAACGGCCCGCGCGCAATCATCGGCGCCCGGGCTTAATCATATGTATCATCGCTGCCACAGAATCCTGTCTGCTTCGAGCGGGACGGAAACGCCGTCGCGGTGCGGAACGAGGCGCGCCGTATAGTCCGATGCCGGACGGATTGCGGGCACCACTGCACGAAATGCATATCCGTTTATTGCGCCCACCAGTTGGCGTTCGCGTTTCATTTCCACCCGTTCCGGTGTTTCACCGTTCGCATAAAGTTCTACCCGGACTGCCTCCGGATCAAGGCTGTCGAGATACACCTGCAATTCAAATATGTGTTGTTCGCCGGCAGTCTCAATCTTCATTTCGCCGAAGCGCAGCGCGTTCCATTTTTGTTCCAGATCATGCCGCCAGTTAACTATCTCCATGCCGGTTGCGCCTTTGTCGGCTGCGCGCCCAAGGTAGGCCGATGCTGCAGGGAGGTAGTGCTGTTCGGTGTATTCGCGCACCGTGCGGTTGGCGGAGAATTGAGGTGTCAGCTTCGCCATGCTTTCCCTCATGCGGTTCACCCAGGCACCCGGGATACCCTGTTCATCGCGCGTATAGAACTCCGGTATCACCTCGCGCTCCAGCAGTTCGTAGAGTGCATTGGCTTCAATCGCATCCCATGCGGGATCGTCGCCATGTTCCTGTCCGTCGCCCAGCGCCCATCCCACTTCCGGCGTGTAAGCCTCGGCCCACCAGCCGTCAAGTTCCGACAGGTTGATACCGCCATTGACCAGCACTTTCATGCCGCTGGTTCCACACGCTTCCCAGGGTCGTCGTGGCGTATTGATCCAGACATCGACCCCCTGCACAAGGTGCTCACCCAGCAGCATGTCATAGTCGCCGAGGAAAATTGCATGGGGACGCACCTCGGGCCGCCTGATGAAATGCGTCCATTGCCGGATCAAATCCTGGCCTGCCTTATCCCTGGGATGAGCCTTGCCGGCCATGATGAGTTGCACGGGTCGTTGCGGATTGCTCAGCAGGCGCAGCAGCCGCTCCGGGTCGTGCAGCAACAGGTTCGGTCTTTTGTAGCTGGCAAAACGGCGCGCAAAACCCAGCGTCAATATGTTGGGATCAAACAGATGCTTCGCAACTTCAACATCATCAGGCGATGCACCCGACCCGGCCAGTTCACGCGACAATCTTGCGCGGGCGTATTCGACCAGTGACTTGCTGGCGGCCGTGCGGAATTTCCAGAGATCTGCGTCGGAGACGCGGCGTATGTCCTGCTCCAGCGTTTCCATCGTCCCCAGCCAGCGTTCCTTGCCGCATGCTTCAGTCCAGAGACCGTCCGCCTCCGCGGAGTCCCAGGTCGGCATGTGGACGCCGTTGGTGACATGGCCGACGGGCACCTCGTCCTGCGACCAGCGCGGGAAAAGCGGCTCGAACAGCTGCCGGCTCACCTGCCCGTGCAAGCGGCTGACGCCATTCACCGCACCGCTGCCGCGTATCGCCAGATAGGCCATGTTGAACGGTTCCGTCGGATCACCCGGGTTCTGGCGGCCCAGCGCGAGTAGATCGTGAACAGATATGCCCAGCCCCTGCACGGCATAAGCACCGAGGTATTGCTCGATCAGCGCCGGAGAAAAACGGTCAAAGCCGGCTTCCACTGCCGTGTGCGTGGTAAACAGGTTTCCCGCTCTCGTCGCTGCCAGTGCCGCGTCAAAGGGCTGTCCTGTTTCTTTCATGAAGTTCCGCGCGCGTTCCAGCACGGCGAATGCCGCATGGCCTTCGTTGAGATGACAGACTTCCGGCTGCAGGCCGAGCACATGCATCAATCTCCATCCGCCGATGCCGAGCACCAGCTCCTGCTTTAGCCGCAACTCATGACCGCCCCCGTACAGCTCGCTGGTGATGCCGCGATGCGGGGGGTAGTTCGCCAAATCGTTGCTGTCCAGCAGATACAGTTTCACGCGCCCGACCTGAACCTGCCAGACGCGCAGCCAGAGCGAGTAACCGGGTAGCACAACCTCCAGTCGCAGCCACTCCCCATCCGGTTTGCGCAACGGAGTGATCGGCAACTGGCCCGGATCGTTATACGGATAAAGCGCCTGCTGCGCGCCATCCTTGTCGATGATCTGGCGAAAATATCCCTGCTGGTAAAGCAGGCCCACGCCAATCACCGGAACACCCAGATCGCTTGCGGCCTTGAGCTGATCACCGGCCACATTGCCCAGCCCGCCCGAGTATATGGGCAGCGCTTCGCTCAACATGAATTCCATGCTGAAATACGCCACACAGTTCAGCGGCGATTGCGGGTGGGATTGCTGGAACCATGCTGGTGCCTCTGCCGCCTGTTTTTTGGACAGCAGCAGGTCATCTATCTTTTTGCGGAATACCGGATCGGCAAGCGCTTTGCGTATCTTGTCGCGCGAGACCGTTTGCAACACATCGCACGGATGATGCGTCTGCTCCCACAAAACCGGATCA
>CAZCKZ010000240.1:0-3287 GCA_964499395.1 uncultured Gallionella sp.
CTCAGAATGTCGGTGACGAGCGCTTTGCGGTCCTTGTGCATCTGGGTGATCTCTTCCGAGGTGCCTATCATCAGATCTGCCAGTTCTGCGGAATTGTCCATCGGCCATGCCTCGAAATTGCGGAACTTCTTCATCACGCTGCTTGCGTTGTAGTCGCTGATTTTTTTCAGCAGGTTGTCCAGCGCATGCTCGTCCTGGAACAATGCCCGGCAGGCTTGCCACTGCGCCTCTGCCCAGGCACCGCCGTTTTCCTTTTTCAATGCCTTGAGCAGCGGGAACAGCGAGAGCTCGACGCCGACGAAGATGTCTGAAGAATTGGTGCGGATCTCAGGGCAGTTGTAAACCGTGGCCTTGATGCCCTTCGCCCAGGCTGTTTCGGCAATGCGTTCCAGACGCATTTTGGCCGGGCCTTGCGAATAATTGGTATAGGTCTGCCATTCGTAATCGCCGTCCGTCAGGATTTCGGTGCCGTGATATCCGTAGGCGGTATAGCGCACCTGACCACCGGTCTTTTCGATACGCGCACGGATCGCCGCGCTGCCGTCGATGAGATGCTGGAAGGTATTCGCGGTGACCTCGTCGAAATTCATCAGGATCAGCTTGCCGAGGTCGCTGTCGAACAGCGCACGCGATGACAGGAAGCGCTCGCCGCGGCCCTTGTAAATGCGGTTCGCGATCGCCAGGAAGACTTTCACCTTGGGAATGCCGCCGGCCATGGTATGGGCAAAAAACACGTTGCTGCCATCCGGGATCATGCCGTCGATCTCGGTCATCACCCTGGCCACGGAGTCCTTGAAGCGCTTGACACCGACTTCGCGGCATTTCTCGATATGCTTCCAGTCCAGTTTGTCGTCCTGCCAGCTCTTCAGCGTCATGTCGGCCAGCAGGTCGGTCGGCGTGGGTTCGCCTGCCGGGGCGTCCAGATCGAACCCGGCCATCAGCGGCACGTTGATGATGCGTCCGCCCAGATTGGACTCGGCCGCGGCCAGTTCTTCATCGGTCAATGGACGCAGGACGTTGTTCTCGTCGCGGCGGCCAACGGTGATGCCGATGATCGTCATGCCCGCCTTGCGCGCTTCACTGATCAGACCATTGGCGTAACCTCGGCCAAACAGCTCGCCGAACAACACGAAAATGTCGCCTTTGCGAAATATATTGGCCTGCGGAATATCACGTAATGGAACGGGTGCGATCATGAAAACTGACTCCTGTATGGCAGATACCGTGAATTGTAGTTTGATTTGATGCCTGCATCCTAATAATCTTGGTCATATAAACGATTTGTCCGGAAACATGATTCAATCCAAAAATTGTTTCAAAAAGTTTATCGACTGAACTTTGAAATAAAAATTCAATCGTATTCACATCAATATAAACGTCCGTCTGCTTGTTGAGAAGTTTTGTTCAGCCGTTCAGTGCGCCGGCACCGTAATTGATCCGGTTCGCGATAACAATAACTCAACCTTCGCCTGCTTCGTTCGTTCGCACGTATCGTCGCAACAAACATTATTCATTCAGGGGCAAACATGAAAAAATTGAGAATACTTCCGGGCGCTGCAGGCGTAATCGCCCTGACCGCAGTGATCGGCTTTATCGATGGACAACGTAAAATCGAGACGAAAGATTTTAGCAGTGACAAGATTACGCTGGTAAGTGCACAAACAGATGCCGACGCTGATATTCCATCCGCCCAACTGCGCGTCATCAAACCGGACAATTCCGCCTATCTGGTCGAAATAAAGCGCGGCGCTGCTTCCTCGGGAATACTGATCGATGCGGTTACCGGTCAGGTGCTGCTTTCATAAACGCTGTTCAAAACGGACCGGCTATTCATGAAACCCTGTCGTATCGGGATAAATCGCTTGCCATATTATCCGTAGCTGTCCTGAATTTCGGGCTCCGCTGAATGATTCTTCCGGGCTGGCTGGCGCGTGGGCTGTCAGCCGCAAAATTCCCGGCAGGAACACTTCAGTGACCAGTAACGGCGCATCGTCAAGATAGAACAACGAACGCCGCGCCCACAGCCTGTGCGGCAGATCGCTCAGCACCCCGACAGCACGCCGGTATAAAGGATGTGTGTTGCGCAGTGCCTGGTAATGCAGCGGCTTGCGCTCCACCAGCGGGTGCGCGAACAGCAATGCGCCTAGCGGTTTGTTGCCCAGCGTGCGTACTTCAGACCATACACCGCGCAGATGCCCGGCCGCCAGCGCGCTGTGAGCGAATACCACCGGCTGGCCATCGGCATACAGGAACACTTCCCGCGACCAGGCAAGTTGCTGCTGTGCTATACCAAGCAGCGCGGATTCGTCCGGCGCGATGCACGCCAGGCCGCTGCACACATTGCGTACCGCGAAATCTGTACAGCGCTGCTGGATGCGCCGCGTCAGAGAACCGCGGTTGCGCAGCCACGGCGCAAGACCGGATTCGCAACCCAGCGGGACGCCGCGCCAGAATTTGTCTTCCATCTGTCAGCAATACAATCGAAAGACTGTTGTCATCTGTACGACTCCATTGCGGTAACCACTCGATTGCGGCCTCCCGCTTTAGCCTGGTACATGGCCAAGTCAGCGCGACGCATTACTGAACCCAGTGTTGCATCCTCTGTACTGAGTTCCACCAGGCCGATGGATACGGCAATCCTGATTATCTGGTCGTCCAACGTGATCTCGACAGCGGATGCAGCCTTACGGATGCGCTCGGCCAAAACCTGGGCATGCTGAATCGTGGTCTCGGGCAGCATCAGGCCGAACTCTTCGCCACCCAGGCGTCCCAGTATGTCGGACTCGCGAATTTCCTGCCGGCATACATTGGTAAAAGCCTTCAGGGCCAAGTCCCCTGCATGGTGGCCATATTTGTCGTTGATCGTTTTGAAGTGATCCAGATCCGCAACCATCATCGATGCCGGGCGCTGATAGCGCCTCATCATGTTGATCACCTCTTCGGACTTTTCCATAAAATAGCCGCGGCTGAATGCCCCTGTCAAAACGTCGGTTCTGGATAGCGTCATCAACTGTTCTTCCATCCGTTTGCGCTCGCTTATATCCCGTGCCAGCCCCTCGATGGAGACTGGCCGTCCGTCCGAGTCGAAACGAACAAAGGCGTTGGTCAATACCCAAACGACCGAGCCGTCTTTATGCCTTAATGCCGATTCCACCCGAATGGCCTTGCCGCCCGCTTCGCAGATGGCCTGCACAATCCTCTGCCTGTCTTCGCGGATGCTGTAGTAATCGGATAAGGCGGTGCCCAGCATTTCTTCCCGCCGGAATCCGATAATGTCAAAACAAGCC
>CAZCKZ010000241.1:0-3279 GCA_964499395.1 uncultured Gallionella sp.
GAGCATGATACTGGGCGGCGCGCTGGGCAACCTGATCGACCGGATCACATACGGATATGTGGTGGACTTCCTGGATTTTCATTGGGGGATCTACCATTTTCCGGCTTTCAACCTGGCCGATTCCGCGATCACCTGCGGGGCATTTTTATTGATTCTGGACAGTTTCAAGGAGAATAAGCATGGAACTGCTGCTGGCTAATCCGCGCGGATTTTGCGCGGGCGTGGATCGCGCCATCGAGATCGTGGAGCGCGTTCTGGTTCTGCACGGCGCACCCATTTATGTGCGCCACGAAGTTGTGCACAACCAATTTGTGGTGGATGGTTTGCGCCGGAAGGGCGCAATATTCATCGAGGATCTGTCGGATGTGCCGAGCGGCAGCATCCTGGTCTTCAGTGCGCATGGGGTATCGCAGGCGGTGCGCCACGAGGCAGAAGCACGAGGATTGACCGTGTTTGATGCGACCTGCCCGCTGGTCACCAAGGTGCATATCGAGGTGTCGCGGATGCGCGAGCAGGGCAAGGAAATCGTGATGATCGGCCACGCCGGGCACCCGGAAGTGGAAGGCACCATGGGGCAGAGCAATGGCGGCATGTATCTGGTGGAATCGCCGGAACAGGTTGCCGGACTCAAGGTGAACGATGAACAGAATCTGGCTTATGTCACCCAAACCACCCTGTCCGTGGATGACGCCAGTAAGATCATCGCCGCGCTCAAGACGCGTTTCCCGTTCATCACCGGCCCGAAGAAAGACGACATCTGCTATGCCACGCAGAATCGCCAGGATGCGGTGAAAATGCTGGTCAAACAATGCGACGTGGTCGTCGTGGTCGGGTCGCAGAACAGCTCGAATTCAAACCGCTTGCGCGAAGTTGCCGCAAACGTCGGGGTACCCGCCTATCTGGTGAATGATGCCGGCGAATTGTTGCCGGAGTGGTTTGCCGGCAAAACGCGAGTGGGCATCAGCGCTGGTGCATCTGCACCGGAGGTATTGGTGCAGGGTGTGATAACACGCATGGAAGAATTGGGCGGGGAAAAAGTAATCGAGCTGCAGGGCATCGTCGAGAACGTGGTGTTTCCATTGCCGAAAGCATTGATCCCGATTGTTGCGAAATCCTGAACCTGCAAGCCAGAATTTGCATTCCCACATGCATACGGATTTCCTGATCGTCGGCGGCGGCGTGGTCGGTTTGACCAGCGCACAAATTCTGCTGCAAGCCGGATATCGCGTGACGCTGGTGGAGCGCAATGCAATTGGCCAGGAAGCATCCTGGGCCGGTGGCGGCATCCTTTCGCCTTTATGTCCCTGGGATTATCAGGAAGCTGTCACGCGCCTTGCACTGCGCGGGATGGACATGTTCAACGAGGCTGCTTCCACGCTGCATGCCGCCACCGGCATCGATCCTGAATATCAGCGCAGCGGAATGTTGCTGCTGCCCCCGTATCAAATCGAACTTGCAACGCAATGGTGTGCGCAGCATCAATTTGCGTTGCAACCGGTGAAGCTTGCTGAATATCTTCCGGGTCAGGCGGATGCGGGGATGCTGTTGCCGGAAGTCGCGCAAGTGCGCAATCCGCGCCTGTTGCACGCGCTGCGCAAGCATGTGGAAATGCTTGGCGGGATGATCCTCGAACAGCATGAAGCGCAAAAATTCGAGATTGCGGGAGAACGCGTGATTGCGCTGCATACCACACAAGGCAAACTGGCTGCCGACGCCTGCATCGTTGCGGCGGGCGCATGGAGCAAAACGTTGCTGGGCGAACATGCACTCAACATGGACATCCGTCCGGTACGCGGACAAATTCTGTTGTTCAAGTTCGAAACTCCACCGTTCCGGCAGATCCTGCTCAAGGAAAATCTGTATTTGATCCCGCGTCGCGATGGGCATGTGCTGGTTGGCAGCACAGTGGAAGACGTCGGCTTCGACAAGTCCATCACGATGGAGGCACGCGATAACCTGCTTGGCCGGGTACGAGAGATATTTCCGGATTGGCAGGACTGTCAGCCGGTGCAGCATTGGGCCGGGTTTCGGCCGGGTTCGCCGGACAACATTCCCACCATCGGTCGTCATCCGCGCCTCACCAATCTTTATGCCAACAGCGGGCATTTCCGCTACGGTGTAACCATGTCATTTGCCAGCGCAGAACTGCTGCTCAACGAAATCGAACACAAGCCCCAACCTTTCAGTGTTGAAGAATACCGTTGGTGCTGACGCGAGCGTCAATTCCATGCTGCGAGGATCACCTGACTTTGACAAATGATTGAGGATAGCGGCATCGTCCCCTATAATAATCATTCCCTGGTAATCGTCCCCGTTTTAGCTGGAGTAGCTCAGTTGGTAGAGCAACGCACTCGTAACGCGTAGGTCGGAGGTTCGATTCCTCTCTCCAGCACCAGCAAATCAAGGGGCTACACATCGTGTAGCCCCTTTTTCTTTTTAATTTAATTAACACGGTCCGCGTCCCTACAGTTTATGTAGTGTTGAGAGCGGCATCAAAAGTCACATCACTTTTTGATGCAAAAAGCGCGTTGGTCTGCCACGGTATTTGGCTTCCTACGTGTCACGGCTGTTGCCTTTGATGCTGGAATTGATGATGGTCCCCGCATCAATCAACCGTACCGGAAACGCCATTTCAGTCGTAAAACGCGGAAACAGCAAAAATTGGTATATTCACTTCCAGTAAATGAGTTCTCTCAATTCAAACGATAGGGTTCAGCAATTCCATGAGTGAGCTTACGAAGCGGACGTTGTCCCCGGGTTGTGAGGTAGTCACGCGCATGAATCCTCTGCCAAGTATCCGGTCACCCAAAGGCTTGACCAGAATTCCCTTGGCCGCGAGGGCTTCCGCCAGCTGAGCCGCATCATGCGGCGCGAAGTCAGCCAGAAAGAAGTAGGTTTCGGTCGGATACGTGCGCACGCCCAGGGTGCGCAACTGCGTTGCGAGTTCTCCTGTCCAAGTGCGCAACTGCACCGCACGTTCATTAATCTGGTCTTCGTGCTTTAGTGTGGCAACGGCCGCTGCCTGACTGGGACGCGCGAGAGGGTAGGCATCGTTATGGCTGTTAAAATCGTCGGCGATGGCTTCTGGCAATATCGCGTAGCCGACCCGGAAGCCCGCCAGGCTGTGTGCTTTGGACAGGGTGCGTGTCACCAGCAGGTTGGCATGCTCCGGTACCAGGTGTGCCACTGACTCGCCGGCCAGACCGATGAATGCCTCGTCGACTAGGAAGCGCGTCTGCGGGTGGCGGCGCAACAACTGCGGCAATGGCTTCATGTCAA
>CAZCKZ010000242.1:0-3271 GCA_964499395.1 uncultured Gallionella sp.
AATGCCTATCCAAAAACTGTCCCCCGCCGAACTTCGCCTCACCATCGCTCCCGATACGCTCGGCTTCGCCGACACATCCGAGCTCATGGGGCAAGCCCTGCCGTGGATCGGGCAGGATCGCGCGGAAGCGGCCGCGCGCTTCGGGCTCGGGATGGATCAGCCGGATTACAACCTGTTCGTGCTGGGCGAGGTCGGCAGCGGACGTTCGTCGCTGCTCAAGCAGGCGATGCAAACGACTGCCGCAAGCAAAGCAGTGCCGCCCGATCTTTGCTATCTGCACAATTTCGACGCACCGGAACGACCGCGCGCGCTGCGCCTGCCTGCCGGCCAGGGACGATTGCTGCGTCAATTCATGGCACAGATGACGAAATCGCTGCAGCTTGAAATACCCCGGCTTCTGGACGGGCAGGATTTCAAGGCCGAAAGCGAGCGCATCGAAAAAACTTACAAGACGGAAGAATCCAAGGCCTACGCGGAACTCGAGGCTTTTGCCGAGGCGCGCAGCTTTACCATGCACCGCGAAACCGGGCACATACTTTTCACGTTGCTCGGAAAAAAGGGGCGCGCCTATACCGAGGACGAAGTGCTTGCGTTGCCCAAGGGACGCCGTGCCGAAATCGCGCTGGCCGAGCAGGAGCTGCGCGCCGAGATCGCCCGCTATTTCGACAAGACCCGGCCGATGGAACGGGTGATGAACGAGGCGCTGGCAGCGTTGCGGCGCCAGGTGGTGAAGCCGTTGCTGGACCACGAACTTCATGATATCCGTGCCGGATTGAAAAAGCAGATCAAGGATGCGGTCAAGCTCGGCGCATATCTCGATGAAGTCGAACATGATGTGCTCGAGAATCTCGAACTGTTCAAGGTTTCCGATAGCGATGACGAAATCAGGCGCGAAGCATTGACTACGATTTTGTCCCGCTACCGGGTCAATCTGGTCGTTGACAACGATGGCCTGCACGGCGCGCCGGTAATAATCGAAGACAATCCCCTGTTCCGCTCGCTGTTCGGCAGCATCGAATACCAGTCCGAAAACGATGTGCTGATGACCGATTTTTCCCGCATCCGCGCCGGCAGCCTGCACCGCGCGCACGGCGGCTTCCTGATGCTGCATCTGCGCGACCTGCTGGCCGACCCGCTGGTGTGGGAAAAGCTGCGGCGCTTCCTGCGCAGCGGCAGCTTGCAGATCGAAGAACCGGGCATCGCATTCTCGCCGATCTCGGCTGTTTCCCTGATGCCCGAGGCGGTGGATATCGAGACCAAGATCATCATGATTGGCTCGCGTGAACAGTATTACGAGTTGCAGGAGGGCGACCCGGAGTTTGCGCGCCGCTTCCGCGTCAAGGTGGACTTTGCCGAAAGTTTTTCGTCCAGTGCCGAGACCCGTCGCGCTTCGGCTATCTTCGTCGCCCACACCTGCCGTGATCTCGGGCTGCCGCATTTTTCCGCCGCCGCCGTGGCACGCCTGCTCGAGGATGGGCACCGCGAAGTGGATGACCAGTCGCGCCAGAGCGCAATCTTCGCCGGCACCGAGGCACTGGTGATGGAAAGCGCCGCTCTGTGCAGTGCGCGTGCAGACCGTGCGGCCGATGCGCCCGTAGTCGAAGCACAGGATGTGGAGGCGGCAATTCATGCGCGCACATTGCGCCACGATTACCCCGACCAGCGCATGCGGCAATCAATCGTCGAAGGCGATGTGCTGATCGCGTTGCATGGCGAAAAAACCGGCCAACTCAACGCGCTGACCCAGATAGACCTGGGAGATTACCGCTTCGGATTCCCGGTGCGCGTCACGGCGCGCACCTTTGCCGGCGAGGATGGACTGCTTAACATCGAGCGCGAGGTGGAACTGTCCGGACCGATCCACGACAAGGGCGTGCTGATTTTGCAAAACTACCTGTCTGCGCTGTTTGCCGATAATGCGCCGCTTGCGCTGAACGCTTCCATCGTGTTTGAGCAGGAATATCACGGCGTGGAGGGAGACTCCGCTTCCTGCGCCGAACTTTATGTGCTGCTCTCTTCCCTGTCCGGCCTGCCGCTCAAGCAGGGTATCGCGGTGACCGGCGCAGTCAATCAGCACGGCGAAGTATTGCCGGTGGGCGGCATCAATGAAAAGATCGAGGGTTATTTTCGCATTTGCTCGACAGCCGGACTGGACGGCAGCCAGGGCGTGCTGATCCCGCACCGCAACCGCCGCCACCTGATGCTGGAGCACAACATCGTCGAGGCCGTGGAGCAGGGTTTATTTCACATTTACACTGCGGAACATGCGAGCGAAGGCATGGAACTGCTCGCCGGTAATCCATTTGGCATTGCGGACGAAGCGGGCAGTTATCCGCGCGACAGCGTGCTGGGGAATGCCCAGAGAACCCTGCTGGCCTATCGCCGCGCCTGCCAGATATCCGGGCACCATGAGCCGGAGCACCCGAAGTCGGGACACCGGCGGGTGCGCTGAACCGGGAATGCAGAATCAAGGACGGGTGTTGCGCAACTGCAGAATGTAAAAGAGCATGAATGAAAAAAATCCTATCGGTGTTTTCGATTCCGGCGTGGGCGGGTTGGCGATACTGCACCAGATCCGCCGCGAACTGCCGGGTGAAGACCTGCTATATGTGGCCGATTCCGGCCATGCGCCGTATGGCGATAAATCCGCTCACGTGATCGAGGCAAGATCGATCGCGATTGTCGAATTCCTGGTCAGCCAGCACGCCAAAGCCATCGTCGTGGCTTGCAATACCGCAACCGGAGTGGCAATCAAAGCGCTGCGCACAAGATTCCCGTTACCCATCATTGCTATGGAGCCTGCCGTCAAACCGGCTGCTGCGCACACCCGATCCGGCGTGATCGGTGTGCTGGCTACCAGCAGAACGATCGCCAGCGACAATTTTGCGAAACTGCACGAACGGTTCGGTGCGGATGTAAAAATCCTGATGCAGGCATGTCCGGGGCTGGTTGAGCAAGTGGAAGCGGGCAACCTGTCCGGTGACAAAACCCGTGCACTGGTCGAACAATATGTCTTGCCTTTGTTGGCGCAGCAGGCCGACACCATCGTGCTGGGTTGTACGCACTATCCTTTCCTTGCCCCGCTGATCCGGGAGATTGCCGGAACTGCGGTCGCAATCATTGATCCATCCCCTGCCATTGCGCGCGAGCTTCGCCGCCGGCTTACCGGCGCCGGTCTGTTATCAATCGAAACCCGTGCCGGTACAGAGCGCTTCTGGACCAGTACCAAGTCGGACACAACTCGACTGGTAATTTCACAATTATGGAAATC
>CAZCKZ010000243.1:0-3262 GCA_964499395.1 uncultured Gallionella sp.
GATCCACTCCGCCAATATCCAGCGCCCCGCCTGTTTCCAGGGAAACTTGATAGCCCGCATCACACAAGGCAACCAGCAGGGGCAGGCAATTTTTTTGCGCCAGGGGTTCTCCGCCGGTGACGGTCACGTAGCCCGGGTTATATTCCGCAACCTGTTGGAGAATGTTTTCCAGACTCATATTTTTCCCGCCGGTGAACGCGTAGGCGGTGTCGCAGTAGACACAGCGCAAAGGACAACCGGTCAGGCGTACGAATACCGTGGGTAGGCCGACACGGCTGGTTTCACCCTGCAGGGAATAAAAAATTTCGCTGACTCGCAACTGCGAGTCTGAATTGGCTTGCGACATATAAATTACTTTTTGGCAGCCAGCCGTCTCCTGGCCTTGGCGGCGGCTTTGCTGGAGGGAAATTTGGCGATGAGCTTCTTGAACGTTTTTTGTGCCGCAACATCGTGCTTCAGGCCATGCAGGCACTCGGCAATTTTAAACAACACATCGGCTGTTATGGGTGTATCGGGATAGGCCTTGAGTAATCTCTCGTAGGTATCCAGTGCCCCGCGGTAATTCCTGACCGCAAACTGGGCATTGCCCAGGTAATAATTCGCATTGGGCACATGGATCGAATCGGGATAATTCTTGAGAAAATTCTGAAAAGACTTGGCTGCATCGGCATGCTTGCCTGCCTGGAATAATCCGTATGCATACGCAAACGCATGATCCTCTGAAACCGGACCGGATGTTCCCGCAACTGGAACGGTTGCTTTGGCGGCTGAGGCAGCCTGCTCTTCGGACTCGAAATGGCGCAGGCGCGTATCCAAATCCACATAAAAATCCTTCTGGCGTTTTTCGGCTTCTTGCAGCCCATGCGCTGTTTCTTCATCCTGTCCGCGCAGTTTGCGGACTTGAGCATTCAGCGCGTCAATCTGGCTTTGCAGATCGAGCATGGACCGGGTCTGCTGCTGGACCGTATCCTGAAGCTTCTGCACACGCGCCCCTTGCTCCTTGATCTGTTGACGTGCCTGGTCGTCCTCCAGTATTCCCGCTTGCGCGGGAATGGCCAGACACAGACTCAGCAACAAGAGCGCGCGGTGCATCAGCATTGTTACAATTTGCTACCTTATTGGTACTTGATATCGCTCCGGCGATTTTGTTTCCAGCATGCTTCATTGTGCTCGGTGCATACCGGCTTTTCTTCGCCGTAGCTGACGGTTTCAATCTGGCTGGCCATCGCACCGCTCAGAATCAGCATTTTCTTCACGCTGTCAGCACGACGCTGGCCGAGAGCCAGGTTGTACTCGTTGCTGCCGCGTTCGTCCGCATTGCCTTCCACGCGAACTTTGCGGTCAGGATGCTCGCTCAGGTATTTCCCATGCGCTTCCACGATCGGCTTGTCTGCTTCCTGCACTGCAGAAACATCGAACGGAAAATAAACACTGCGCTTGGCCAGGATACTGGTCGGGTCATTCAGCGGATCAACAACAACTACCGGAGCAGGTGCAGGTGCAGGCGCCGGAGCTTCAACTGCCGGAGCAGGTGCAACAGCCTCGGGTTCTTTCGGTTTCTCGCTGGCACAGGCAACCAGCAGATTTGCCAGAACAATACTGAACAGGATCTTCTTCATTAGTCATTCTCCTTGGTAGTAAACAAATTTAAAGATGTGGCCCCCACACCGGTACCCGGGCATCACCACTTTGCGTGAACATATGTTCCTGCACACGACCATCGCTGGATACGGTTGCTAATATACCACGACCGCGCGCTTCGCTGGCAAACAGGATAAGTTTCCCATTGGGTGCAAAACTGGGATTTTTTTCCCAGCCGCCCAGGGTAAGAAGTTCCACCTGTCCGCTCTGGAAATCCTGCGTGGCAATATAGAATTTGCCGTCAATGAAATGCGTGTACACAAAACTTTTGCCATCCGGACTATAGTGCGGCGAAAAGTTGTTGCCATCGCCATAGGTCAGACGCTGCGCCGGCCCGCCCGCTACCGGCATGCTGTATATCTGGGGACTGCCACCGCGATCCGAGGTAAACAGCAAGGTTTGCCCGTCCGGTGAAAAATTAGGTTCGGTATCGATCGCGCCGCTGAAAGTGATGCGGCGCAACCCGCTGCCATCCGATTTGACCAGGTAAATTTGCGTACTGCCGTCGCGTGCCAACGCGATAGCCAAGTGCTTGCCGTCCGGCGACCAGGCCGGCGCACTATTGCTGCCGCGGAAATCGGCCAGCACCACGCGCCGGCTGGTATACAGCGACTGCACATACACCACCGCATGTCCGGTTTCAAAACTCACATAGGCAAGATGGCTGCCGTCCGGCGACCAGGCCGGCGACATGATCGGCTCGCTTTGCTCAAGCACATTTTGTTCGTTGTAGCCGTCGCTATCCGCGACGATCAGGCTGTAATGCTTTTTCCCCTGCCGGTTTACATAGGCGATACGCGTGCTGAACACGCCCTGGTCGCCGGTCAGTTTCTGATAGATCAGATCCGCGATGCGATGGCCGACCGCGCGCATCTGGTCACTATTCGCCGAAACTGACTGGCCGACCAGTTGAGCCTGCTTGACCACATCCAGCAATCGAAAATTGGCCTCGATACGGCCATTGGGCTGTACGGCAACCGTTCCGATGACCAATGCGTCCGCGCCGCGGACCTGCCAATCCGGATAGCTGACATCCGCCAGTTGATGCGGGGATTTTCCAATCGGATCAACCAATCGAAACAATCCGCTGCGCTTCAAGTCGCCCACGATCACCGCGTTGATCGATTGTGACAGATTTTCATCCCCGCCGAACGGCACGATTGCCACCGGTATCTGGTGTTCGCCCGCACCGATTATTTCTATACTCAAGGCGGCACTGGCCAATGATGCCTGCACCAGCAACAGCAGTCCAACCACACTTCTCAAAACATTCAATACCATAATCACCTCTGTTATTCGGTCGGCCTGAAAACCAGATCCAGTTCACGAAAACGATTGAACAAGGTCACATCCGGCGGAACCGGCAACGGATCGGATTTCAGGATCGCGCGCTCCACCGCATCGTCATAGGCCGGATTCCCGCTGGATTTTATCCGTTCTGCATTCAGCACTGTGCCTCCTGGCAACAACGTGACCATAAATTCGGCGCGCGCATCGTTTGCCACACCCGGTGGATTCACGACGTTGCGGCGTATCTTGTCGTGTATTTTTGCCTTGTATTCGTCCACCACTTTGCCGATCGCCGCAGCCTGCTCTGCCTGCCTCGCCTGTTCTGCTTTTT